>NZ_JBUDGD010000004.1:0-204367 GCF_055484735.1 Pseudomonas sp. 15C
CAGCGGAAGGAGGTGCAGCGAAGCAAACCGTAGCCGCTGCGCCCGGATCGATCCCGGAGCGAAGGGACCCGAGCTTGCGAGGGCCGTACGTAGGAGCAAAGCCTTTTGGGTTCCTTTTTGGCGTCTGAAAAAGGGACTCGCCGTAAGGGCGAAACCGCCAGCCGCAACCCCCGAAGCAACGGATATTCACCCAAAACCCCAAGAGCCTGGTCGGCCCAAAGGCCGCCAAGTCAAAAAGCCAAAAAAAAGGGGAGCACATGCCCCCCCGAGGTTTAAACCATTACATCGAAGCGCTAACTCACCCTTCGATCTCAATCAAAATCTCACCCGGATTCACCCGATCACCCTTGACCACATGAATCGCCGCCACCTTGCCGGCAATCGCTGCCTGAACCTCGGTCTCCATCTTCATCGCCTCGGTAATCAGCACCGCCTGACCCGCCTTCACAGTGTCGCCCTCCTTGACCAGCACATCGACGATATTGCCCGGCATGGTCGTGCTGACATGCCCCGGCGCCGACGCCTGCTTGCGCTTGCTGCTGCCACCACTGACAAACTCGTTGAGCGGCTCGAACACCACCTCTTCCGGCATGCCATCGATTGACAGATAGAAGTGCCGCTTGCCCTCGGCCTTGACGCCCACACCGGTGATATCGACGCGGTAGGTTTCGCCGTGCACATCGATAACGAACTCGGTCGGCACGCCCTCACCACCCGCAGAGGCAACAGCGCCCGCCTCAGGAATCGGCAAAAGCACTTCCGGCGTCAGGGTGCCGGCGGCACGTTCCTCAAGGAATTTGCGACCAATGTCCGGGAACATGGCGAAGGTCAGCACGTCTTCTTCCGAGGTCGCCAGAGCACCGATATCGGCACGCAGCTTGGTCATTTCCGGCTTGAGCAGATCGGCCGGACGTACGTCGATGACGTCTTCGCTGCCGATCGCCTGACGGCGCAGTTTTTCGTTGACCACACCCGGCGCCTTGCCATAACCGCCTTGCAGGTAAAGCTTCACTTCATTGGTGATGGTCTTGTAACGCTCGCCCGCCAGCACGTTGAAAAACGCCTGGGTACCGACGATCTGCGAAGTCGGCGTTACCAGTGGCGGGAAGCCGAGGTCTTCACGCACCCGCGGAATTTCCGCCAGCACTTCGCCCATGCGGTTCAACGCGCCCTGCTCTTTCAACTGATTGGCCAGGTTGGAAATCATCCCGCCCGGCACCTGGTTGACTTGCACACGGGTGTCTACCGCGGTGAATTCGCTTTCAAACTGGTGGTACTTCTTGCGTACGGCGTAGAAGTACAGGCCGATCTCTTGCAGCAATTCGAGATTCAGGCCGGTATCGAACTCGGTGCCCTTGAGCGCTGCGACCATCGACTCGGTGCCCGGGTGGCTGGTACCGGAGGCGAAGCTGGAGATCGCGGTGTCGATGTGATCGGCGCCGTTTTCAATGGCCTTGAGCTGACACATGGCCGCCAGGCCTGCGGTGTCGTGGGAGTGGATGAACACCGGCAGCGACTGTTCGGCTTTCAGTGCGCGGACCAGTTCGCCCGTGGCGTACGGAGTCAGTAGACCGGCCATGTCCTTGATCGCCACCGAGTCACAACCCATGGCTTCCATTTGCCTGGCCTGGGCGACGAAAGCCTCAATGGTGTGCACCGGACTGGTGGTGTAAGCGATGGTGCCTTGCGCATGTTTGCCGGCAGCCTTCACCGCTTCGATGGCCACGCGCAAGTTACGCACGTCGTTCATCGCGTCGAAGATACGGAATACGTCGATGCCGTTTTCTGCGGCTTTGGCGACGAAGGCCTGAACCACATCGTCGCTGTAATGGCGGTAGCCCAGCAGGTTCTGCCCGCGCAACAGCATTTGCAGACGCGTGTTGGGCAGCGCCGCGCGCAGTTGGCGCAGACGCTCCCACGGATCTTCTTTCAAAAAGCGTACACAGGCGTCGAACGTCGCACCGCCCCAGCATTCCAGCGACCAGTAGCCGACTTTGTCGAGCTTGTCGCAGATCGGCAGCATGTCCTCGGTGCGCATGCGGGTGGCGAGCAGCGATTGGTGAGCGTCGCGCAGGATGGTGTCGGTAACGAAGATCTTCTTGGTCATTGGTATCTCCTCATAGCGGCAAGCTTCAAGCGAAAAGCTGCAAGAAAAAGCCAATCTGCTCTTACTTGCCGCTTGCAGCTAAAAGCTCGCAGCTGTTTCATTCATAGGCCTGCGTGGGCGGCGATGGCGGCGGCGATGGCCAGGGCCAGCTCTTCGGGTTTGCGCTTGATCGAGTAGTTGGTCAGTTCCGGGTGGCTTTCAACGAAGCTGGTATTGAACTGGCCGCTGCGGAATTCCGGGTTGCGCAGGATTTCCTGGTAGTAGGCAGCTGTGGTCTTCACCCCTTGCAGACGCATGTCGTCCAGAGCGCGCAAGCCACGGTCCATAGCCTCTTCCCAGGTCAATGCCCAGACCACCAGTTTCAGGCACATCGAGTCGTAGAACGGCGGAATGGTGTAGCCGGTGTAGATCGCCGTGTCGGTGCGCACGCCCGGACCACCGGGCGCGTAGTAACGGGTGATCTTGCCGAAGCTTGGCAGAAAGTTGTTCTTCGGATCTTCGGCGTTGATGCGGAACTGCAAGGCGAACCCGCGGTGCTGGATGTCTTCCTGCTTCACCGAAAGCGGCAAGCCGGAGGCGATGCGGATCTGCTCGCGAACGATATCGATACCGGTGATTTCTTCGGTGATGGTGTGTTCCACCTGCACACGGGTGTTCATCTCCATGAAGTACACCTCGCCCTCGGCGAGCAGGAACTCCACAGTGCCGGCGTTCTCGTATCCCACCGCCTTGGCTGCGCGTACCGAAAGATCGCCGATGTAGGCGCGCTGTTCCGGAGTCAGTTGCGGGCTGGGGGCGATCTCGATGAGCTTCTGGTTGCGGCGCTGGATCGAGCAGTCACGCTCGAACAGGTGCACGACGTTGCCGAAGCTGTCGCCAAGAATCTGCGCTTCGATGTGCTTGGGATTGACGATGCATTTTTCCAGGAACACTTCCGCCGAGCCGAAGGCCTTGGTGGCTTCGGAAATGACCCGGGGGAAATTCTGTTCGAGTTCTTCGCGGCTGTTGCAGCGACGGATACCGCGACCGCCACCCCCGGAAGTGGCCTTGAGCATGACCGGGTAACCGATGCGGTCACCTTCGGCCAGGGCTTCTTCGATGCCCGAAACGTTGCCTTCGGTGCCCGGCGTGACCGGCACCCCGGCCTTGATCATGCTGCGGCGCGCTTCGGTCTTGTCGCCCATGCGCCGGATGACTTCCGCCGACGGGCCGATGAATTTGATTCCGCGTTCGGCGCAGATCTCCGCCAGTTCGGCATTTTCCGAGAGGAAGCCATAGCCGGGATGCAGCGCATCGCAGCCGGTTTCCACAGCCAGGTTCACCAGCTTGCGCGGGTTGAGGTAACCGGCCAATGGCTCGGCGCCAATGCTGTGAGCTTCATCCGCACGCTTCACATGCAAGGCATGGCGGTCGGCGTCGGAAAAAATCGCTACAGAGCGAATGCCCATCTCGGCGCAGGCTCGTACGATTCGTACGGCAATCTCACCACGGTTGGCGATCAGGATCTTTGTTATCACTTGGAGGTTCCCTTGAGCCGGTGGCACCACGACCTGCTAGACCCAGGTCGACGCGTGACCAAATGTTTCAATTCGGTCGCAGGTCCACACTAGCGCTCACAAGGGATTAACAAAAATGAATAAAAATTGGGTCATGCATAAGTAAAGACTTATAGTTGAAACATCGACCACACTTCAGAGCCTGCGAAAATGCGTAAGTCCTTGATGCGTATGACATTGCGTCAGTTGCAGATCTTCAACGAAGTGTGCGATCTGCGTTCCTATAGCCGCGCAGCTGACGAAATGTCCCTCACACAACCGGCCGTCAGCCTACAGATTCGTCAGCTTGAAGAGCTGATCGGCCAGCCTTTGTTCGATTATGTCGGCAAGAAACTCTACATGACCGAGGCCGCCGAAGCGCTGCAGCGTGCCAGTCGCGACATTTTCGGACGCCTGGAAAACCTCGACATGCAACTGTCGGACATGCAGGGCTCGCTGCAAGGTCAACTGAAACTGGCGGTGGAATCCAGCGCCAAATATTTCGTCCCGCACTTGTTTGCGGCGTTCAAGCGCCAGCACCCTGAGGTCAATCTGCAACTGACCGTGGTCAACCGCGGTCAGGTTATTCGACGGCTGTCAGACAACCGCGACGACCTGGTGATCATGTCGATGGTGCCGCAGGACATGGGCCTCGAATTTCTGCCGTTCCTGAACAATCCGATTGTTGCGGTCGCACGTCCCGATCACCCGTTGGCGCATCTGGGCCCGTTACGCCTGCAGGATCTTGAACCCTATACATTGCTGATTCGCGAGCAGGGCTCGGGCACGCGACTGGCGTGCGAAGAGTATTTCAAAGAGAAACGCGTTCACTTCACCCAGACTCAGGAAGTGGCCTCGGCCGAGGCTCAGCGCGAATGTGTGCTGGCGGGTCTGGGCGTGGCGCTGTTGACGCGTCACGCCCTGAACCTGGAGCTGGCGACCGGCGGGCTGGTCGAGTTGCCGGTCGAGGAATTGCCGCTGCTGCGTAGCTGGTGCCTGGTGCAGGCCAAAGCCAAACGTCTGTCACCGGTAGCGCACGCCTTCCTGGCGTTCATCCGCAGCGAGCGTGCGCAGATCAGCGCGCTGGTTGAGCGTTTCGACGGGAAGCTGCGGGTGCTGCCTGCCAAAGATTAACCTCGGGAAAATCGCCGATCTCGGCCTGAAGCTGGCGAAGTTCGAAACGATCTTCGATGGCGCGACGGAATTCCATGCGGCGCTGGTCTTCTTGCTGACGACGGGTTTTCGCGGCGCTGTTGCGTTCTTCGTAGGGCTGAGCCATTTCGATTCTCCCAAGGCGAGTACGGGAGTTTCACGATAGGCGTGGGGGATGACGGTTTGGCTGCGCGGGGATGACAGTGCGATGAAACTTGCTCAGGGTTGCGGTGCTTTTCAGGACGCCATCGCGAGCAGGCTCACTCCTACAAGGGATCTACAGCAACACAAATTGTGCGTCGCACCGAAATCCAATGAGCGAGCCTGCTCGCGATCAAGGTCGGAACGACCTTGGATCACTTCAGTCATCAAGGGCTTTCACGGCCTTGGGCGACAAGCGCAAGCTGCGCAAACTGCGCTTCACGCTCTTGAGGTGATTGACCAGGCTCGGCCCGCGCGCCATGGCCACGCCCATTGCCAGCACATCGATCACCACCAGGTGGGCGATACGCGAGGTCAGCGGCGTGTAGATTTCCGTGTCTTCGTGCACATCGATCGCCAGATTGACCGTCGACAGCTCGGCCAGCGGTGTCTGGCTCGGGCACAGGGTGATCAACGAGGCGCCGCTTTCGCGAACGAGGTTGGCGGTGATCAGCAGATCCTTGGAACGCCCCGACTGGGAAATGCAGATCGCCACATCGGTCGGTTTCAGGGTCACCGCCGACATCGCCTGCATGTGCGGGTCGGAATACGCCGCCGCGGTCAGCAGCAGACGGAAGAACTTGTGCTGGGCATCCGCCGCCACTGCACCGGACGCGCCAAAGCCATAGAACTCGACGCGCTGCGCCTGGGACATCAACGTGACCGCACGCTGCAATTCCACCGGATCGAGCTTCTCGCGAACCTCCATCAGCGTGTGCAGGGTGGTGTCGAAAATCTTCAGGCTGTAATCGGCGACCGAGTCATCTTCGTGGATCGCAAACTGGCCGAAACTGGCACCGGCGGCCAGGCTTTGCGCCAGTTTCAGTTTCAGGTCCTGAAAACCGGAACAACCGATGGCGCGGCAGAAGCGCACGATCGTCGGTTCACTGATGCCGACGCTGTGGGCCAGATCGGCCATGGAACTGTGCATCACCGCCGCAGGGTCAAGCAGCACGTGGTCGGCGACCTTGAGCTCCGACTTGCGTAACAGGTGACGTGACTGGGCGATGTGTTGCAGCAGATTCAAGGGGCTGGACTCTTCTTATGGGCAAGGATGTAGCACGCTTGTAGTTATACTACATGAATTGGCATTTTGCCTGCTCAATGCGTAACTCGATGTCCCGCTAGCTGGCGCGATGGCCTGCATGTAGCCCTTAAAGCGGTTTTCCCTGTTCGCGCAAAAGCCCGGCCAGCGCGCCGGCGTCAACCGGACGACTGATCAGATAACCCTGCACTTCATCACAACCTTCGCTGCGCAAGAACTCCAGTTGATCCGGGCACTCGACGCCCTCGGCGACGACTTTCAGCGACAAGCCATGGGCCATGGCGATGATCGCGCGCGTAATCGCCGCGTCTTCGCTGCCCTCATCCAAAGCGCGAATGAACGCCTGATCGATCTTCACGTAATCCACCGGAATGCGCTTGAGATAACTCAGCGACGAATAGCCGGTACCGAAATCGTCAATCGCCAGTTTTACCCCCAGATCGCGCAGTTGCTGGAACGTCGCGATGATGTGCTCGACGCTGTCGAGCAACTGGCTTTCGGTGAGCTCCAGTTCCAGGCAATGCGGCGCCAGTCCCGTCTCCTCCAGCACCTGCCGCACCAGACTGACCAGTTTGCCTTGGCGCAGCTGGTGCACCGACAGGTTCACCGACACGCGGATCGGCGCCAGGCCCTGCCGCTGCCATTCGCAAGCCTGCCAGCAAGCCTGACGCAGGACGAACTCGCCAATCGGCCCGATCAGCCCGGTTTCCTCGGCCAGTCCGATGAAGTCGGCCGGCGGCACCTGACCCATGCTCGGATGCTCCCAGCGCACCAGCGCTTCCGCCGCGTTCAGGCGGCCGGTTTGCAGGCACAGTTTGGGTTGATAGAAAACACTGAGCTGCTGCTCTTCGATGGCCCGGCGCAGATGGTTTTCCAACTGCAGGCGCTCGAGGGTGCTGGCCTGCAAACTGTCGGTGTAGAACTGGAAGTTGTCGCCGCCCAGATGCTTGGCGTGCTGCATGGCCATGTTCGATTGGCTGACCAGCGTGGAAATCTCCCGGGCGTTGTCCGGCAGCAGACTGATGCCCATCGACGCGCTAACCACCAGCTCGTGCCCCTCCACCGTCAGCGGCAAGCGCAGCTTCGATGACAAGCGCGTGGCAACGCGGGCCAGACTCGACAGGTTGCCGTAGGCATCGAACAGCACCGCAAATTCATCACCGGACAAGCGCGCAATCGTGTCGGCTTCCGGCAAGGCGTTGACCAGCCGCCGCGCCATTTTTTGCAGCAACTGGTCCGCCACCTCATGCCCGAGGCTGTCGTTGAGCAACTTGAAACGGTCCAGATTGATGTGCAGCAGGGCCAGACTGCGCCGGCTCTGCCGTGAGCGCTGATGCGCTTCGTGCAAGCGTTCGCGAAACAGCGAGCGGTTGGCCAGACCGGTGAGTTCGTCATAGTGAGTCAGATAACGCATGCGCTCTTCAGATTCGCGCCGCGCCGACAGATCGGCGAAGAAGCCGACGATATGGCTGACATTGCCGCGATTGTCGCGCACCGCATTCAATTGCAGCCATTGCGGATACAGCTCGCCGTTCTTGCGCGTTTCCACCAGTTCGCCCTGCCAACTGCCGTGCTGTTCCAGCGCGTGACGGATCGCCACGTAATGGCGGCGGGCATCGCGGCTGCACGGCAACTCAACGACATTGCGCCCGAGCATGTCGTCGATGTCATAACCGGTGACCCGGCTGAAGGCTTGGTTGATCGCGATCAGCGCGTAGTTCGGGTCGAGAATCACAATGCCTTCACTGGCCGCTTCGAACACCGTCGCCGCGAGCCGTTGCTGTTCTTCCAGACTTTTGCTGGCGCTGATGTCGCGACGGGTACCGACCATGCGGATCACTCGCCCGCTGTCGCTGCGCTCTACAGCGCGGCCACGGTCTTCGATCCAGACCCAATGGCCGTCGCCGTGACGCACACGATATTCAATCTGGTAGTCCTCGCTGCGCCCCTTCAAATGCTCGATCAACGCGTACTTGAGCGTCGGCAGATCCTCGGGATGCAAACGTGGCTTGAGATCGCGCAGCAGCGCAGTAACATATTCCGGAGCGAGGCCGAACAGCTCCTGAAGTTGCGTGTGGTGAACTTCATCGGTCTGCAGGTTCCAGTCCCACAGCCCCAGCTCGCTGGCCTTCAACGCCAGCGCCAGACGCGCCTCGCTTTTGCTCAGGGCCTGATTGGCCGCGTCCAGTTCGCGGCTGCGCTGGGCGACGCGGTCCTCCAGTTCGACCTGAGCCTCGCGCAGCTTGCCCTCGGCACAGCGACGCTGCTCGATTTCCCTGGCCAGTTCCTGGTTGAGCTGCTCGCCGCGCAGTTGGGTCCGCTGCAAGTGTTCGATCAGGTGCTGATTCTGGAAGCGCCGCAGCAAACCACGATCGATCAATCGATTGACCTGCCAGGCGACCACGCTCAGCGAGCCGAGCAGGATCAAGCCGAGCCAGCCCCAACCTCGCGCCTGCTCATCGCCACCCCAGAACAGGTAGCCGATCGCTGGCAGCAGGCAGGGCAAGGTGAACGACAGGAATGCCGGCAGGCTCACGGCGTAGGCGACGCTGGCTGACAGGGTCGCCGCGCCGATCAGGCCGAACACCCAGGCTTGTTGCATGAAGTTGTCGGCGGGCACCAGCGCGATGCCGGCACCGGCGAGGGTCAGGCCGGTCATGGTCGAACCGAGCAGAAACATGCGCCGCCAGATCGGCTGGGCCTGACGATCCGGTATCGCCGAATCGAACGCCGCGACCTGAATCACCCGCAACGCCACCAGCGACAACAGCCACACCAGCCAGACGCTGACCACGAAGTAACGCTGCGGGCTCCAGAGCAATGCCGCGCAGACCAGGCCGTTGATCAACATGAACAGCGTCGGCAGCAACGAGCCCTGATACAGCAGACGTGTGCGCTCGACCGCCATTTCGACGGCGTAGTGCTTGCGGATGACCCGGGGTTCCACGGAAGGTCCCGACAGTTCGGCGCTGAGGATCATGGGCTACGTTCTTGTTCTTATAAGGGGGGCGTGCGCCCGAAACGTCGACGGAGCATACACAAGCCGCTCCGGTTGCCAAACTGCTGCAGGTCAGAATTGCAGCGAAATTTGCGCGTGTCCCGGCACCGTCGCAACCGCTCAAGCGAGACGGGCCGAAGCCTGCAGCGGTGACCGACCGGTCGTCATCGGCAGCACTTTCATCGGCTAATGCAACGCGCGGTTTGCCCGGGCCTGCGGCGCACCCTAGAATGCCCCGATGCGCGATGATCTCTCCCTTCTGCTGAACTCTCTCAACGATGCCCAACGCCAGGCCGTAGCGGCCCCTGTTGGCCGTCAGTTGGTCCTGGCCGGTGCCGGCTCCGGTAAAACCCGAGTGCTGGTGCACCGTATCGCCTGGTTGATCCAGGTCGAAAACGCCTCGCCCCACTCCATTCTGTCGGTGACCTTCACCAACAAGGCCGCTGCCGAGATGCGTCACCGCATCGAGCAGTTGCTGGGCATCAACCCGGCTGGCATGTGGGTCGGCACCTTCCACGGCCTGGCGCACCGCTTGCTGCGGGCGCACTGGCAGGAAGCAGGCCTGAGCCAGACCTTCCAGATTCTCGACAGCGACGACCAGCAACGCTTGGTCAAGCGGGTGATCCGCGAGCTGGGTCTGGACGAACAACGCTGGCCGGCGCGTCAGGCGCAGTGGTTCATCAATGGGCAGAAAGACGAAGGTCTGCGGCCGCAACACATCCAGGCCAGCGGCGATCTGTACCTGGCGACCATGCGGGGCATTTACGAGGCCTACGAGGCTGCGTGCCAGCGCGCCGGGGTCATCGATTTCTCCGAATTGCTGCTGCGCGCCCTCGACCTGTGGCGCGATCATCCGGGTCTGCTGGCGCACTATCAGAAGCGCTTCCGGCACATTCTGGTCGACGAGTTCCAGGACACCAACGCCGTGCAGTACGCCTGGTTGCGTCTGCTCGGCAAGGGCGGCGACAGCCTGATGGTGGTCGGCGACGACGACCAGTCGATTTATGGCTGGCGCGGCGCGAAAATCGAAAATATCCACCAGTATTCTTCCGACTTCCCGGATTCCCAGACCATCCGTCTGGAGCAGAACTACCGCTCCACCGCCGGCATCCTCAAGGCGGCCAACGCGCTGATTGCCAACAACACCGGGCGCCTGGGCAAAGAGCTGTGGACCGATGGCGGCGACGGCGAAGCGATCAATCTGTACGCCGCGTTCAACGAACACGACGAAGCACGCTACGTTGTCGAAACCATCGAAAGTGCGCTGAAAACCGGCCTGGCACGCAGCGAGATCGCAATCCTGTACCGCTCCAACGCCCAGTCGCGGGTGCTCGAAGAGGCCTTGTTGCGCGAACGGATTCCGTACCGCATCTACGGCGGCCAGCGTTTCTTCGAACGCGCCGAAATCAAGAACGCCATGGCCTACCTGCGCTTGCTCGAAGGTCGCGGCAACGATGCGGCATTGGAGCGGGTGATCAACGTGCCGGCCCGCGGCATCGGTGAGAAAACCGTCGAAGCGATTCGTGAGCACGCCCGGCACAGCGATGTGTCGATGTGGGAAGCGATGCGCCAACTGGTTGCCAACAAAGGCCTGACTGGCCGCGCGGCCAGCGCACTGGGTGCGTTTATCGAGTTGATCGAAAACCTTGCCGCCAAGTGCTCCGAGATGCCGTTGCACTTGATGACCCAGACCGTCATCGAGCAGTCCGGCCTGATCGCCTATCACGAAGCGGAAAAAGGCGAAAAAGGCCAGGCGCGGGTAGAAAACCTTGAGGAACTGGTCAGCGCCGCGCGCAACTTCGAAAACACCGAAGAAGACGAAGAGCTCACGCCACTGGCGGCGTTCCTCGGCCACGCTTCGCTGGAGGCCGGCGACACCCAGGCCGACGAGCACGAAGACAGCATCCAACTGATGACGCTGCACAGCGCCAAAGGCCTGGAATTCCCTTACGTGTTCCTTGTGGGCATGGAAGAAGGCCTGTTCCCGCACAAGATGAGCCTCGAAGAACCGGGGCGTCTGGAAGAGGAACGGCGTCTGGCCTATGTGGGTATCACTCGGGCGATGCAGAATCTGGTGATGACTTACGCGGAAACTCGCCGCCTGTACGGTAGCGAGACCTACAACAAGGTGTCGCGTTTCGTCCGCGAGGTGCCGAAAGGTCTGATTCAGGAAGTGCGTTTGTCGAACAGCGTCAGCCGACCCTTCGGCGGCAACCAGTCGATGAGCGGCAGCAACCTGTTCAGCGGCAGCGAGATACCGGAGACCGGTTTCGTCCTCGGCCAGGCCGTGCGCCATTCAATTTTCGGCGAAGGCGTAATCCTCAACTTCGAAGGCTCCGGCGCGCAGGCCCGGGTGCAGGTGAACTTCGGCGAAGGCAGCAAGTGGCTGATGCTCGGTTACGCCAAGCTCGAGGCCATCTAACGCTGGTTTCGCTTGCTTTCTGTAGGAGTGAGCCTGCTCGCGATAGCAGTCTGTCAGTCATCAATGTGTTGACTGACACACCCTCGTCGCGAGCAGGCTCACTCCTACAAGAGACCCAAATCCCTCTGAACCTATCGCCTTTTCCTACACACAAAAGTACATCGGCTGATTGCCTCGCCAAGCTGAACGCAACCTGTCAGGCAAAAGCCGGAAACACTCTCTCGCTAGCCAGTAACACTTCAGCTGTGCAACATGGCGCGCGTGTCTCCACAAAACGGGAATACCCTTTATGAAACGTTTTCTTAGCATCGCCATGGCGTTGTGCATCGGCCTGACGATGAGCCTCGACGCCAACGCCAAGCGCTTTGGTGGTGGCAAAAGCGCCGGCGCTGCGCCGACGCACCAGACCAGCCAGATGGCTCCTTCTTCTCCAGGCGCGGGCGGCGCAGCTGCAACCGCTGGCGCTGCCGGTGCTGCGGGCGCTGCGGCCAAGGCCGGTGGTGCTTCCAAGTGGCTCGGCCCTCTGGCCGGTATCGCCGCCGGTGGCCTGCTCGCGTCCATGTTCATGGGCGGCGGCTTCCAGGGCATGCAGATCTTCGACATCCTGATCATGGCGCTGATCGCGTTCGTGATCTTCCGCTTCATCGCCGCCCGTCGTCGCAAGCAGCAGGAGCAGTTCGCTCCGGCCGGCGCGCCGATGCAGCGTGAAGTGTTCGAGCAGAAACCTGCTGCCATGGGTTCGATTTTCGGTGGTTCGGCCGCTCCGGCTGCTGCCCGCCCGGTGATCAACGCACCGGCCTGGTTCAACGAACAGCGCTTCCTCGAAGCTGCGCGCAGCCACTTCCAGTCGCTGCAGCAGCACTGGGACGCGAATGAAATGGACAAGATCGCCGAGTTCGTGACTCCGCAAATGCTTGAATTCCTCAAGCGTGAGCGCGCCGACCTGGGTGATGGCTTCCAGTCGACCTACATCGACAACCTGCAAGTGCAACTGGACGGCGTCGATGATCGCGCCGACAAGACCATCGCCACCCTGACCTTCACCGGCGTATCGAAGACCTCGCGCTTCGACCAGGGCGAAGTGTTCAGCGAAAGCTGGAACATGGAGCGTCCGCAGGGCGACAACCAGCCTTGGCTGGTCGCCGGTATCCGCCAGAACGGCTGATTGCCTGCTGCGCTCCACTTGCGGTAATAAAAAAACCCCAGCCTCGGCTGGGGTTTTCTATTTCGCAGTTGCATCTATAGCGAGCTACTGTATAAACCGGCCCCTATAAACCGCGCCATTCAAGCAAGAGGATCCCCGGACGTGGAAGAAATCATCGAACAACTACGCGAAGCCAACGAACCCGTACCGGTTCCCCTGGAGTTGCCTGACGAAGACCTGCTGGTCGAAATCGAAGAACAACTGTTCATCGACATTCCCTTTGTCTTCCGGGAATTTTTGCTGACCGTCAGCGATGTGGTCTATGGCAGTCTCGAACCCGTCACCGTCACCGACCCGCAATCCCACACCTATCTGCCGGATGTCGCGGCAAACGCATGGGATGCAGGAGTTGATCGCAGCCTGATCCCGATCTGTCAGGACGGCGATGACTACTACTGCGTCGAAGAAGACGGCACCGTGGTGCTTTGGCAGGCCGAAGAAGAACTGATTGCCGAAGAAACCTGGGAATCGGTGTGGCACTGGGCGCGGGACGTCTGGCTGGAAAGCTGATCGGCCAGCCGCCCCGGCAGCTTAGTGCCCTGACGACTCCTTGTGATTGTCGAGGGTTTCCAGCAACGCTACCTGCATCCGCGTGTGCACGCGGATGAACCAGCGCCAGAGCAGCGCCGCCACCGCGGCCGCCACCACGGCGATCAGCACCAGCAACTTGTTGGTCGGCAGAATACTGGCCGACAAGGCTGCCAGCAGCAGGAAAATCACCAGCAGCGAGATAATCGGGATCACCTCGGCGATCACCCGGCGCACTCGCTGCGTGTGTCGCCCGGCCATCTCCGGCTTGACGCCCATCTCCGCGAGCAACATCGACAGCGCCTTGAGCTTGCGATAAGCAGCGATCAGGAACGGCAGCGACACCAGTAACGCGCCGCCCCAGATCAACGCCTTCTGCCAGCTCGGATCACCGATCCAGTCCTGCAGCCACACCGACAGGCGTTCGGCGAAATAAGCCCCGGCGATGAAGATGGCAATCACCAGCGCCAGGTTGACCCCGACCTGCAACAGAATCCGCCGGATCATCGACGCCAGCATCGCGCCCTCGCCTTGCGGCTGGATGCTGCGCAGCCATTCACCGTACATGCCCAGTACCCGGCCGAGACGTTTGGGCATGGCGGCGGACAACTTGATCGACAGCGGATCGGCCGCGCGAATCAGATACGGTGTCAGCAACGTGGTAATCACCGATACCGCCACGGCGACCGGGTAGAGAAAATGGCTGGTGACCTGCAAGGTCATGCCCAGCGCGGCGATGATGAAGGAAAATTCGCCGATCTGTGACAGGCCCATCCCCACGCGCAGTGAGGTACGTCCGTCATTGCCGGCGATAAACGCACCGAGGCCGCAGGACAACATCTTGCCCAGCACCACGGCCACGGTGATCACCGCAATCGGCCAGGCGTATTCGAGCAGGATCATCGGGTCGAGCATCAGTCCGATGGCGACGAAGAAGATTGCGCTGAACAGATCACGCACCGGCTCGACCAGCCGTTCGATCTTCAGCAATTGCCGCGACTCGGCCATGATCGCGCCAATCAGGAAGGCGCCGAGGACCATGCTGTATTCAAGTTTCACCACC
Source organism: Pseudomonas sp. 15C (assembly GCF_055484735.1). NCBI lineage: Bacteria > Pseudomonadati > Pseudomonadota > Gammaproteobacteria > Pseudomonadales > Pseudomonadaceae > Pseudomonas > Pseudomonas sp. 15C. Next base: position 14,256 of record NZ_JBUDGD010000004.1, read on the forward strand.
AGCAGGCAGAAGCCGAAACACAAGCCCAGCACGGTGATCAGGAGCATCTCGTTGCTGTCGAATTTCGCCACGTAGGCCAGCAGGCGCGGCACCAGCAGGATGCCGATGACCAGCGCAACGATCATGAACAGCGACAGCTTGCCGACGGTGGAAAACACTTCGCCGGAACTGACCGTGCCGCTGACCGCAATGCTCGACAGCAGCGCAATGATGCCGATGCCGAGGATGTCCTCGACGATCAGTACGCCGAAGATCAACTGCGCGAAGCGCTCGTTCTTCATCTTCAGATCATTGAGGGCTTTGACGATGATGGTGGTCGAGGAAATCGCCAGGATCGCGCCGAGGAACAGCGAGTCCATGGTGTTCCAGTCGAACCAGCGGCCGATTTCGTAACCGATCCAGATCATCAGGATGATTTCCAGAAACGCCGCGATAAACGCTGTGGCGCCGACCTTGAACAGCTTGCGCAGGCTGAACTCCAGCCCGAGGCAGAACATCAGGAAGATCACCCCCAGCTCGGCGAGGGTCTTGATGGTGTCTTCGTCGTGGATCAGGCCGAACGGTGGCGTATGCGGGCCGATGATGAAGCCGGCAACGATGTAGCCAAGTACCACCGGTTGCTTGAAACGGTGAAACAGCACGGTCACCACACCTGCAACCAACATGATCACTGCCAGATCCTGAATGAAGCTGATGGCATGCATGGTGTGGGGCTCCTTGATGACGAGGCCGCGGACAGACGTCAGAAGCATCTGCGCAGGCTGGGTAAAAATCCGCTTCGGCTGTAGGAATTGCCCTTGGGCAGGGCTTTTGCAGGTTAACACCGCGACTTCTTTCTGAAAGCCGGTGCAATATAAGGAAACAGATCGATTCCGGCGTGACGGCGAGCCTGCGCCCGGCGTCCCGATATCGGTGCTTTTGAAAAGCGACCAGGCACCCGCAGAGGTGCTTTCAGCCATCCGCCTTGACCCGTGAGAACGTTATGGAACCCGGAAACGCCCAGCTGTCGATGACGGTACTGATGACCCCCGACATGGCCAACTTCTCTGGCAATGTCCACGGCGGTACGCTGCTCAAATACCTCGACGAAGTGGCCTACGCCTGCGCCAGCCGGTATGCCGGCCGCTACGTGGTGACCCTGTCGGTGGATCAGGTGATTTTCCGTGAGCCGATCCATGTCGGCGAGCTGGTGACCTTCCTCGCGTCGGTCAACTACACCGGCAATACCTCGATGGAGGTCGGTATCAAAGTGGTCACCGAGAACATCCGCGAGCGCTCGGTGCGCCACACCAATAGCTGTTTCTTCACCATGGTGGCCGTGGACGACCAGCGCAAACCCGCCGCCGTTCCGCCGCTGCAACCACAGAATAGCGAAGACAAGCGTCGTTTCATGCAGGCGCAGCAACGTCGGCAGATTCGTCAGGAGCTGGAAAAGCGTTATCAGGAGATCAAGGGCGACGCTTGAGATTTGTAGCGTTAAGAAATCGCTATCGCGAGCAGGCTCACTCCTAGATTGAAATGCGTTTCCCTGTAGGAGTGAGCCTGCTCGCGATTGGATTTAACGCGGTATTACAAACTGATCGCCGTCGCCTCGAACTTTACCCGCGGATGCGCAATCCGGTCCTGCGCCCGCACCAGTTGCAACTCGTAACTGGCACACGCCTGGGTCTCCAGCAGCACCTCATGCACTGCCGCCGCGGTGAACTCGAACGCGGCCAGCAGACTGTCGCCCAATAGCACTCGCGCCAGGAACAGCCCCGAGGTCAGGTCACCGACACCCACCGGCTGACGCGGAAACGCCAGCAGTGGACGGCGCAAATGCCAACTGCCCTCAGCCGTCACCAGCAACATCTCGAAGCCATCGGCCGGTTTGCCTGGATAGTCCAGATGCTTGACCAGCACCGCTTTCGGCCCGCGTGCCAGCAGTGCCCGCGCCATCGCCAGGCAATCGAACAGCGATTGCGGCTTGCGCCCGGAAAAGCTGTCCAGCTCCAACTGGTTCGGGCACATGATGTCTGCCACTGCTGCCGCCTCATCCAACAGGAAGTCGCTGACTTCGGTCGGCACGCTGCAGCCTTTCTCCGGATGCCCCATCACCGGGTCACACAGATACAGCATCTTCGGATTGACCGCTTTGATGCGCGCCACACCGCTGAGAATCGCACGGCCCTGCGCGGCACTGCCGAGGTAGCCGGACAGCACCGCGTCGCAGTTGCCCAGCTCACCAATGGCGGCAATCCCTTCGATCAGCGCGGGAATCTGCTGCGGCGCCAGCACTTCACCCGCCCACTGACCGTATTGGGTGTGGTTGGAAAACTGCACGGTGTTGAGCGGCCAGACGTTGACGCCGACCCGCTGCATCGGAAAAACCGCGGCGCTGTTGCCGGCGTGGCCGAACACCACGTGGGACTGGATGGCGAGCAGATGAGGCGTGCGTTTCATTCGGGTCATTCCGTAAAACGATTGAAATTCAAGCCGCGCAGTATGCGACGAAACACAGCCTGTACGACAGACCGGCGACGCAGTTAAGCTGACGCCATCTTTTGGAGTTCGATGTTGATGCTGACCCTGGAAAACATCTTCGTGCTGATGCTGTTCGCCGCTGCCGGCGCCTGGTTGTGGCATAACCACGGCTTGCGCGAGCGCGCGCTGGAGCGGGTCAAGCAGCACTGCACCAACGTCGGCGTCGAATTGCTCGACGGCAACGTCGCGTTAAAGAAGATCGGCCTAATCAAGGATGCCAACGGTCGGCGGCGCCTGGCGCGGGTCTACAACTTCGAGTTCACCGTGACCGGCGAAACCCGGCACAACGGCACCATCACTCAGTTCGGTGCGCACAGTGCGCAGATCGAACTGGCGCCCTACCCCGCACCGTTTGACGATACCCCGCCAGTGGTGGAAGTCAGCAAGCCGCGCGCCGAAGTGATCGAGCTGAGTCAATGGCGTCAGGAGCATACCAAGTGGAAGCCTTGAGCTGACTTACGGCAGCCGACACCGCGCAAGTCCTGCCTGCAATTCATCAATATTTTGTGGCTCAGCAAAGATCAGCTCGATTCGCGAGTCTTTGCGCCATTCGCTGGTTTGCCATTCCAGACTGGCGTTATCCAGCGCATTCGTCGACACCCAGCCATCCGGGCTGTGGATCACCATTTTTGCCCGCCTCCACTGAAGCGCTTTAAGCCAGTCCGCGATGTCCTGTTTGCCGAACGTCTGGTCGGGATGCCAACGCCAACCGATGCTCCAGCCGCCCTCCTGCGCCTGACTCAGGCAGATCGGCGCGGTCGGATCGCTCCAGACTGCTGGAAGCCGCGCAGGTCCCCTGGGTATGAGCAGATTATCTGCGCCACTCATCGCTTGCGCGGCCAAGCCCGGCAGATCACCCAAAGACAATTGCGCCTGGCTGGTCCAGATCAGCCTGACCGGCGGCAATTGTCTGGCGATTGTCTGCCGTTGCTCCTCATCGAGGCCTTCGGCTTTGTTCATCAAGACCAGTCCGGTGCTGCTCAACGCCTGTTGTTGCGCTGCTGGCAATGCTTGTCTCGCATGCAGTGCCTGGGCATCGAGCACCAGCACACTCGGCTGCACCGCCAGCACGCCCTGCCAAGGCGCCTCGCGCAGTTGCTTGAGCAACTGCAGCGGATGGCCCAGCCCGGACGGTTCGATGAACAAGCGATCCGGCTTCGCTTTGCGCAGCAACCGGGCGAGGCCGATCTGGAATGGCGCGCCGTTGACGCAACACAGACAGCCGCCGGCGACTTCGGCCAAGTCGGTACCCGCTGCGTCGCGGCTCAGCAACGCGGCATCCAGGCCGATCTGGCCGAATTCATTGATCAGCACCGCCCAACGCTCACCTGCTGGACGCTGGGCCATGAGCTGGCGAATCAGACTGGTTTTGCCAGCGCCCAAAGGGCCAGCAATGACATGGGTGGGAATGTTCTGCAACATGGCGGCAAGCTTTTGGGAGATTCGAAGATGCGTTGGATGGGATGGTCGTTGCTGTTGGCGCTGGTGTCGAGCGAAGCGTGGGCTCAGGCCTGTGTGGTGCACAGTCAGGGCGAGCGGCTCGACGTCAAAGTCTGCCAGCAAAACCGTAATATCCCCGAGAAACTGTTCAATGACGGCTTTTGCCAGCCGACCCTGGTCGGGCAAAAAGTCGAAGTGCAATATGTCGATCAGTGCCCGAGCGGTGCGTTTGGCGTATGCAGCAACGCGCAAGTCGCCAATATGCCCTATCGCCAGGACATCCACTATTACGGTGTGGCCACTGATGCGGCGTACCTGAAGCCGTATTGTGAAGCTCAGAGCCAGGGGTCATGGCTCAGGCCTTGAAGCATCAGCCGAGCCAGTCGAGGGTCAGAATCAAGCGGCGCTCGCCCACTAACGGTTGCGGCGAGCGGTGGATCAAGCCGAAACCTTCGTTGCCATGCCATTTTTCGCCCTTCAACAACGCAACCTCGCCGCTGCTGAGTTGCTGAATATCCGCGTGGGGTTCGGCGTCGGCCTGGCCGAGTTGACGGCGATCCATCGCACCTTCCGCGAGCCATTGGCTGCCGACGCCGGCGTAGGTCGTGATCAGCCGCACCGGTACGTGATCAACGTGGAAGCGCGGACACATGGCTTTGTCCAGCGCCCGCAGGCGCAGGCCGATCCGCCGCGCACCGAGCAAGCAGGCAAAGGCGCTGACCAGCCATTTCAAATCGGCCGTAAAGCTTTCGTAACCCAGCACGTCGCCATACTCCGCGGCCAGCCCTGTGAGATCCGGCTCGGCGTCCTCTTCGGGCAACTCCAGACACAGCGACTGCGCCAAAGGCTGGTTGAGCGACAGCAGCACATCGGCAAACTCGCTGATGTGCAGTGGCAACTGTCGCTGCCAGACGGCCAGATTCACCTCGTCTTCGAAAATGCGCGTCAGTGCCTGTGGGGTCGGGCCTTGATGCTGTTGGCGGGTTTGGTTTCCCGGCAATTGGAGTGCAGGCATCAGGCGGCCTCTTCGTGCCAAGGACCAAATGGGTCCGCGAGCATTCGCCAGCCCTCGGCACCGAGCGCCATTTCATCATCAGTGAGCAGGCAGGCATCCAATTCAGCAGTGAGTTGTAGGAAATCGATGTTCTGGCCGATGAACACCAGCTCCTGGCGGCAATCTCCTACGCTCGGCGTCCAGTTTTCCAGGATGGCTGCGCTGCTTTCCTGATCCTGTGGCCATTGGTCTTTCGGTACGAACCGCCACCAGCGCCCGGCAAAACCGTGACGCATCAAGCCACCGGCCTGCGACCAGCTCCCGGCGTCGGTGGGCTTGCTCGCCAGCCAGAAAAAACCTTTGGAGCGCAGCAGTTTGCCGTTCAACCATGGGCGGTTGATGAAGTCGAAGAAGCGTTGCGGGTGAAAGGGCCGCCGCGCGCGGTATGCCGTCGAGGCGATGCCGTACTCATCGGTTTCCGGAACGTGCTCACCGCGAAGCTCCTTGAGCCAACCTGGCGCTTGCGCGGCTTTGTCAAAGTCGAAACGGCCGGTGTTCAGGAGTTTTTCCAACGGCACCTCGCCCATCACCATCGAAATGATTTCGGCCTGCGCGTTCAGGCGCTTGAGGATGGCGATCAGTTCTTCACGTTCTGGCTGGCTGATCAGGTCGATTTTGCTGATCAACAGCACGTCGGCGAATTCGATTTGTTCGATCAACAGATCGGTGATCGAACGTTCGTCTTCCTCCCCCAGGATTTCACCGCGAGAGGCGAGGCTTTCTGCCGCCTGGTAATCGGGGAGGAAATTCACGCCGTCGACTACCGTCACCATGGTGTCGAGACGGGCAATATCGCTCAGGCTTTGGCCGTTTTCGTCGCGGAATGTGAAGGTTTCCGCGACGGGAAGCGGCTCGGCAATGCCGGTGGACTCGATGAGCAGATAATCGAAGCGGTTTTCGCGGGCAAGCTTGCTGACTTCTTCAAGCAGGTCCTCGCGTAACGTACAGCAGATACAGCCGTTGCTCATTTCGATTATTTTTTCTTCAGCGCGACTAAGGCTGACATCACGCTGCACTTCGCTGCCATCAATGTTGATCTCGCTCATATCATTCACGATGACGGCTACGCGCATTCCGCTTCGATTACGTAGTACGTAATTCAAAAGCGTACTTTTTCCGGCGCCCAGAAATCCGGAAAGAACGGTTACGGGCAGTTTTTCTGACATTGGATAATCCTGTCTTTGAGCCAGCAATGGGCGAATTCCTCAGTGCCATGCATCCCATCGCTGCGTTGAGCCAACGCAGGAATCTGAAAAAGCAAAATCATGGGTCTGAGGCCGGGTCATTTTTATGTTATGTTATAACCCTAAAAACATACCAGCTTTTGTTTCGCCCTGAGGTGCTCGCTTGAAACGGTCCATGACGAAAAACGCCCTGCGCGGGGTTGTGCTGAGCTGTGCTCTGCTGCCCCTCGTAAGCATTCTGGCGCAGCCGGGCACAGCGGCAACCTGTACGCGCAGTGCGAATCTCTTGGCCTGCGCGGACGCCGTTGGCAACAGCTACAGCGTGAACACCGTGGGCAACACGCTTTATTTACGCGGCTTTGAAAAAGACGGGCATCGCTATTGGGCGCAAACCAACAGCCGCTTCGGTCAGCTCACCTTTTTCACAGGTATCGCTTCGAACGGAGAGGCCTGGGTGGGTTACACCCGTCGGGTGGGCTGGACCACGATCAACCGTTTTTCGAGCTCTGGCGGAGGTAGCGCGAAATTCACCTGTAGCCGAATGACCGGGTGCTAAGCAGTCCCGCGTCTCGCTTGGTAAAAATTCATTCATGAAACAAGCAACAGCGTGCGCATTGTTATACTGTAACATCCGATTCGTTCAAATCGACGGTTACAACCATGAACTCACTGACACTGCCGGATATTGCCGCAGAGGCGCTGCGCGAAAATGTGCCGCTTGAATGGGTAGGCATGCAGGGCATCGCTTTGCCGATCCACCTGCTAGGAAAGCCTCTGAGTGCCAAGGCAGACGCTGGGGTGAGCCTTGATGATGGCGAAGCGCGGGGCATACATATGTCGCGCCTGTACCTGGCGTTGGACGCACTGGAACAGAAGGAGCTTTCGCCTTCTTTACTGCGTCGTGTACTCAGCCAATTTCTCGACAGTCATGAGGGCTTATCCAGCTGCGCTTATCTCAATCTGCACACTGAATTACTGCTGAAACGCCCCGCGCTGGTCAGCCCTTTGGCCGGCTGGAAAGCCTATCCCGTGTGCATTTCTGCCACGCTGAAAAAGCAAATGTTCCACGTGGAACTAAAACTAGAGTTGCCCTATTCCTCGACCTGCCCCTGTTCAGCGGCGTTAGCCAGACAACTGATCCAGCAACAATTCATCGATGACTTCGCCAACCAAGCGTTGCAACACGCCGATGTGCTGGCATGGCTCGGCTCTTCCCGCGGCGTCGTCGCCACGCCTCACAGCCAGCGCAGTACTGCAAAACTGCATTTTCATCTTGAAGAATCCATCGATGAGTTACCGCTGAATACACTCATCAACGCTGCCGAAGCTGCGCTCGGCACAGCCGTGCAGACCGCCGTGAAGCGCGCCGACGAGCAAGCCTTCGCCCTCGCCAATGGGCAGAATCTGATGTTTTGTGAAGACGCTGCACGCCGCTTGAATCTGGCGCTGCGCCGCATCCCAGGGGTCAGCGCTTTCCACCTGCGCGTTGTTCACGCCGAAAGCCTGCACGCGCACGACGCTGTTGCCGAAAGCCAATGGCAGCGGGAGCCGGCATGATTCGTTGCCATTCATTGAGCTGGGGAGCCCCGGGCCAACCGCTGACATCGCCGCTGAACCTGCAACTCGACTGCGGCTCACTCACAGCAATTATCGGTGCCAATGGCTGCGGCAAAAGCAGCCTGCTGAAAGTCATCGCCGGCCTCCAGAAGCCACTCGCGGGCAAAGTCTCTCTCGGTGTTCCACGGCAAAGCGGATTGTCCTTTCTTCCGCAACAGCAGCATCTCGATCGGCAGTTTCCGATCAACCTGCAAGAGCTGGTTGCCGCCGGATTCTGGGGGCGCCGGTTATCAACGCAACTGCGCGCGCAACGGTTGCATGCCGCGCTGGAGAACTGGCACTTGCACGGACTCGAACAGCGCCCGTTGATGGCACTGTCCGGCGGCGAGTTGCAACGCGCTCTGCTCGCCCGTTTAAGCCTGACCGATGCGCCCGTGCTGCTGCTCGATGAACCCCACGCGGCACTCGATGAACTCGGTCAACAACTGCTCTGGCAGCATATCCATGCATGGCACGGCGAAGGCCGGACACTCGTCGTGGTGTGTCATGACCTCGCTGCGGTACGCCAGCACATTCCCAGCACATTGCTGATCAAGCATCGCGAGTGCCGCTTGGCGGCGAGCGCGGAGCTGATTGCACAAACTCCACACACGCAGGTGGCCTGATGCTCGCCGTCAGCCAACTATGGCAGCCGTTTCAGGAATTCATGTTCATGCGTCGCGCCCTGTTCGGCGGTTTGGTCCTGGCCTGCAGCACGGCGCCACTTGGGGTGTTTTTGATCCTGCGGCGTATGAGCCTGATCGGCGATGCGGTCGCCCATGGAATCCTGCCCGGTGCTGCACTGGGCTTCTGGTTCGCCGGGCTCAGTTTGCCGGCACTGACCTTCGGCGGCCTCGGTGCAGGCCTGGGCATGGCTGGACTGGCGGCCTGGATTACTCGGCGCACAGGCCTGCGCGAGGACGCCAGCCTCGCCGCGATCTATCCGATCTCGCTGGCCAGCGGCGTACTGATACTGGGTATCGCCGGAAAGCGCCTGGACCTTCTGCATCTGCTGTTCGGTTCAGCCTTGGCCGTCGACGGACCCACCTTGCAAGGCATGCTGTGGGTCTCGGCGTGCAGCCTGATCGCCATGGTGCTGATCTATAAACCGCTGGTACTCGACACCCTCGATCCACTTTTCCTGAGAACCGTCAGCCGTCTCGGCCCGCTGGCCCACGGTGTATTCCTGACCTTGGTGGTGCTGAATCTGGTCATCGGCTTCCAGGCCATCGGCGCCTTGATGGTGGTCGGCCTGATGATGCTGCCCGCTGCGGCTTCGCGATTCTGGAGCCGACGCCTGCCTGTGCTGATTGCCGTTGCGGCAGCAATCGGTTGCCTGTCGGTGTGGTTCGGATTGCTGCTGTCGTTCTATTACTCGCTGCCCAGCGGTCCGGCAATCGTGCTGGTCGCCGGCGCCGGTTATCTGTTGTCGGTGATCGTCGGGCCGGTCCATGGTCTGCTGCGCCGCCCGCCTTTGCTCACATCCCAATGAGGTGTTTCCCGATGCGCGCTCTACTCGTGCTGTTCAGCTTGTTGCTGTCGATGTCATTGTCGGCGGCGGAAAAAATGCCGGTGGTCACCAGCTTCAGCATCCTCGCCGACATGGTTCACCAGATCGGCGGCACCCATGTGCAGATCACCAGCATGGTCGGCCCGGACGCCGACGCGCACACTTACGAGCCAACGCCGGACGATGCCAAAGCCCTGCTCAAAGCCAGACTGATCATTAAAAACGGACTGGGCTTCGAGCCATGGCTGGATCGCCTGGTCAGCAGCACCGCCACTCAGGCAACGGTGATCAATGCCAGCCGCGGGGTGATTCCCCGATCTCTGGATGAGGATGGCGAAACCGTGCCCGATCCACACGCCTGGCACAATCTGGCCAACGCCGAGCTGTACGTCGCCAACATCACCAAGGCGTTGATTACGGCTGATCCGTCGAACAAGACCGACTACGAGCGCAACAGCCAAATCTATCTGAAGCAGATCTACGCCCTGCTCGCCGAGGCCAAAACCAGACTGGGTTCACTGCCTGCGGGCAACCGCAAGATCGTCACCAGTCACGATGCGTTCGGTTATCTCGGTCAGGCTTACGGCATCGACTTCATCGCGCCCCAGGGTTTGTCCACCGAGCGCGAGCCGTCAGCCGCCGAAGTTGCCGCGCTGATTACGCAGATCCGTCAGGCCAAGGTCAAAGCGGTGTTCATGGAAAACATCAAGGACGCGCGCCTGCTCAAGCAGATCGCCGATGAGAGCGGCGCGCATATCGGCGGCACGTTGTACTCGGACGCGCTCGCCGCGAGCGGACCGGCGAGCACGTTCACCGGCCTGTTCGAGTACAACCTCAACACGCTGTACAAGGCGTTGAGCCAGCCATGACGTGAAGCATCAAGCGCGGGGCTTCACCGTCCCGCAATCCTGACCCAACCACACCGCGCGGGTTTCCAGACTACCCTTCTGATTAATCCCGATGGCGTTGAACGTGCCGTTGGCGACGGTGGTGAACTCGCGATCACTGAGGAAGGTCGCGACCCCGGTGCCCTGCGCTTTCGGGCAGCTAAAACGGAATTTCCACTGGTTGCCGGTGCGCTCGGTGATCTGCTGTTTGCAGCCCGATTGCGGATCGGCCAGCGGGATATCGTTGGTCGCCACTTGCTGCGGTGTGAGGCAGGCACGAATGCCCTTGCCGCCGATGTTGATGCCGTTCTTCTCCAGCGCCGCGCGCTGTTGCGGCGTGATCTGGCCTTGAATCTGGCCGAGGATCGATTGCACATCCATCGCCTGATCGTCGACTTTCAAATTGCTCGAGGTCATTTCCCACAGCCCCGGCTGCAGCATCTGCGCTTGCGCAATCACCGGCAATGCCAAACCCAGGCCCAGCGCCAAACCCAGCAGACGAACGTTCATCGACAAACTCCTGATCAGTAGTGGCCGTTAGACGCCGGCCGCTTGCTTCGGTTCATGACCAATTAAATAGCGACATTCGCCGCCGAACATGGTCTGTTAAGCATTGCATCTTCCGGAGCAAGGCTGCCCCATGGATTATTTTGGACCGCACATTTTCGGTTATCTGATCGCGCTGATTCACACCCTCGGATCGATCGCCGCAATACATGCGGTACTCACCGTGCGCACTGCGCAGGGTTCGATTGCCTGGGCATTGTCGCTGATCTTCATTCCCTATCTCACGCTGATTCCCTATCTGGTCTTCGGCCGCAGCACCTTCGACGGTTACATCAAGGCGCGGCGCCAGGCCAACGAACAGATGCGCGTGGCCATCTCCGAGCTGAACTGGCGCCCGTGGGTCGAGGAAGCACTCGCCGCCCGCGCTTCCAACGCTTATGCCTCGTTGCGTGCGATGCCAAAACTTGGGCGGATGCCGTGCCTGGCCAATAATGAAGTGCAGCTATTGATAAACGGTGCGGCGACGTTCGAGGCGATCTTCAGTGCGATCGAGCAGGCCAAAGAAGCCGTGCTGGTGCAGTTTTTCATCATCCACGACGACCGCCTCGGGCAACGCTTGCGTGATCTGCTGCTGAAAAAAGCCGCGGAAGGCGTGACGATTCACTTGCTGTACGACCGCATCGGCAGCCACGCCCTGCCCCATAGCTATGTGCAGGCATTGCGCGACGGCGGTGTTGCGGTGAAAGCATTTGCCACGCGCAGTGGCTGGCTCAACCGCTTCCAGGTCAACTTTCGTAACCACCGCAAGATTGTCGTGGTCGACGGCATCGTCGGGTTTGTCGGTGGGCACAACGTCGGCGACGAGTACATGGGCGAGAAACCACCGCTGGCACCGTGGCGCGATACCCATGTACAAGTCCGTGGCCCAGTCGTCGCGAGCATGCAGGAATCCTTCGCCGAAGACTGGTTCTGGGCGGCACGCTCCCTGCCGCCGCTGATCCTGCCGGATGCTTATCCGGACGATGGCGTACTTTGCCAGTTGCTCGCCAGCGGCCCGGCCGATGCCTATGAAACCTGCTCGCTGTTTTTCGTCGAGGCGATCCACGCCGCCACCGAGCGGGTGTGGATCACCAGCCCGTATTTCATTCCGGATGAAGCGGTATTTGCCGCGCTGCGACTGGCCGTGCTGCGCGGCGTCGATGTGCGCTTACTGCTGCCGTCGCGCGCGGACCATCGCATCGTCTACGCCGCTTCCAGTCTGTATGCGTTCGAGGCGGTGCGCGCCGGGGTGCGAGTGTTCCGTTACGAGCCCGGGTTCCTGCATCAGAAAGTGGTGTTGATCGACAGCGAGATCAGCGCGATCGGCAGCGCCAACCTCGACAACCGCTCGTTCCGTTTGAATTTCGAGGTCATGCTGCTGACCGTCGACAGTGCCTTTGCCGCCAGCGTGGAACACATGCTCGAAGCAGACTTCGCCCAGGCTTACGAAGTCGCCAAGGAAGAGAGCCGGGAAATCCACCGCCTGCAACAGGTCGGCATGCGGATCGCCCGGCTGATATCACCGATCCTGTAAGGCGTCCCGTGAAGACGCCTGCGATCACGGGTTATAAATGTCGTCGCGGGTCCAGGGCAATTCATGGCTGCCGTCGGGATGCGCCTTCACCGCAAGGATCTGGTGCAGATTGATCCAGCCACGGGCAAACGCATAGGCGCAGCCGGCCAGATACAGGCGCCAGATACGCAACGCCTGTTCCGGTACCAGTTTGCCAGCGGCTTCGAGGTTGTCCTCAAGTCGCTCGCTCCAATGGTCCAGCGTACGCGCGTAATGCAGGCGCAGGCTTTCCACGTCGACAATCTCCAGCCCGGCTTCACTGATCTGCGCCGAGATCATGGAAAGGTGCGGCAACTCGCCGTTAGGGAAAACGTATTTCTCAATGAAGTCGCCCGCACCACGCCCGACCGGCCGGCCATCGGTATGCTTGGCAGTGATGCCGTGGTTCATCACCAGGCCACCCTCCTTCACCGCGCCAAACAGGGTTTTGCAGTATTCGGCGAGATTGGCATGGCCGACGTGTTCGAACATGCCGACACTGACCACCTTGTCGAAGCGCCCGTCCTGAGGCAGATCGCGGTAGTCGAGCAATTGCAGTTCTATCTGATCTTCCAGCCCCTCAGCCTTGACCCGCTCACGTGCCAGCTTCAGTTGCTCCTGACTCAGCGTGATGCCGAAGACCCTGGCGCCGAATTCCCGTGCGGCGAATCGCGCCAGCCCACCCCAGCCGCAGCCGACATCCAGCAAATACTCGCCCGGCTGCAAGCGCAGCTTGCGGCACAGATGGCGGAATTTGGCCTGTTGCGCCTGCTCGAGGGTTTCGCTGCCGGTCTCGAAATACGCGCAGGAATAGACCATGTCGCTGTCGAGCCACAGCTGGTAGAAGGCATTGGAAAGGTCGTAATGGTACGAGATGGCCTTGGCGTCGGTTTCCTTGTCATGCACGGAACGCACCGGCTGACTGCCTTCGTCTTCGTCGAGCAAGGCGCTGCTCAGTTCATCGCAGACGCGGATGACCTCGCTGATCGAGCCCTCCAGTTCAAGTTTACCTTCAACGAACGCCGCTCCCAGCGCATCGAGGCTTGGGTGAGTGAACTGGGTGACCATCTGTGGGTCCTTGACCACGATGGTGACGCTGGGCGTCGGCCCCAGATTGAATTCATGGCCGTCCCAGAGTCGCAGGCGAAGCGGAAGCTGCAGGTTCTGTAAGGCCGGTGGAAGTTGCGCGAGCATGGAAATTCCCCCCTTGTTTCAGACGTCAGATCTGAGGGTAGACCATCGCGGAAAAATAGCAGGCTATCGAATTGATTAGCCGAAGCTATCGTCGCAGACGCTCCAACAGGCCATCCTGCACCCACGTCTTCCAGCCGATGACGGCTTGAAATGGAGCGCCCTCTCTACCAATGACTGCTAACTTCGCCGGCAGTTCGTTACAAATCGTTTCGAAGCTCATCATCCATTTTCGCCAATGGTTCCTGAAACCGCAGCAAGCGCCCAGCATTACCGAGCACTAGCAAGGTGCTGAGGTTGTGCAGCAGCGCAGCGATCATCGCCCCGGCTACACCGAGCCAGCCAAATGCTGCAAAGACGACGATTGCCAGCGTCCACCCCAATCCGATGATCACGTTGACCTGCAAGGTCTTGCGGCACTGGCGGCTGAGTCGCACACAGGTGCCGAGCCGGCGCAGGTCGCTACCGATCAACACGATATCGGCCGAGGCCAGCGCGATGTCCGCGCCGCCCGCGCCCATCGCCACGCCAACTACGCCAGCCTTAAGTGCGAGCGAGTCATTGATTCCGTCGCCAACCACCATTGGTCGGAAGCCGCTGTCGATTTCCTTGAGCACGCGATTGAGTTTGTCTTCGGGCAAGGCCTGCGCTTCGACCTCGTGCAAGCCGACCTCCTGGGCCAGCGAGTTTGCGACGCTCTGACGATCGCCGGTCAACAAAAGCTGCCGGCCGAGACCCAACTCACGCAATTCACTGAGGGCAAAGCGAGCCTCCGGTTTCACGCTGTCGGCCAACAGTAGCCAGGCAAGAAACTCACCGCTCAAGGCCAGCCCGGCAATCGGCCCATCGTGCTCTGGGACGGGCGTGGTGCTGATGCCCAACTGCGCGAACAGCTCCGGGCGCCCGAGTGCCGCTTCGCCCTGCGCGGTCATGGCAACAACGCCGAGACCCTGCCGCTCCTGAATATCGCTCAAAGGCAGATAATCTTGCGCAGTGACGAGGCCGGCCAGGGCGCGGCTGACCGGATGACTGCTGGCGGCGCCGAGGCTGGCCGCCAAGGTCTTCGCCGCCGCATGATCCGCTGCTGCGCCGGTGATCGATTGCAGACGCAAAGTGCCGTAGGTCAGCGTTCCGGTCTTGTCGACCACCAAGGACGTCAGATCCGCCAGTTCCTCAAGGAACGCCGAGCTGCGGATCAATATGCCGTGACGCGCCGCTACTGCGACGCCGGCAATCGCTGTGGCAGGTGCCGACAACACCAGTGCGCATGGGCAAGCGGCAACCAGCACTGCAAGCATCGCCTGTGCATCGTTGGTGATGAACCAGGTCACAGCGGCCAGCAGCAATACCAGGATCATGTAGCTGCCAGCGTAACGTTCAAGCAGTCGAGTGATCGGCGGTTTCGAGCGTTCGGCGTTCTGCATCAGTGCGATGACTTTGCCCAAGGTCGACTCGTCACCGGTGCGCGTCACCTCGATACGCAGTAATCCGTCGAGGTTGATCGCGCCACCAAACACGCTCATGCCGACGCCCGCCTCGACCGGCACCGATTCGCCAGTGATCGACGCGGTATCGAGACTGGCCTGACCGGAGAGAACCCGACCATCCGCTGGAACGCGATCACCGGCCCGCACCTCAACGGTATCGCCGGGCTTGAGGGTGCCGTTGTCGACTTCGATGACCGAGCCGTCTGCCTGGATTTTGCGCGCATGGCTGCGCGTCAGTTGCCCTAGCGCGTGAATCGCTTCCTGCGAACCAATGACGCTGCGTTCCTCCAGCACATGGCCGAAGATCATGATGATCGGCAACAACGCCGCCGTGAGCAGATCGCCTGTTGCCCAAGCGCCAAGCATGGCCAGCGCAATCAATTGATCGGTAATGCCATGCAGGCTCGGATAGCGCAGGCTGTACCACGCCGAGCGCATCACCGACACCCCGACCATCAATGACGCAAAGCCCAACAGCAATTGGCTGACCCCGGTTTGCTCCGGCAACCACCAACGCCAGATCAGGCCGAGCCCGAGCAAACCGAGCGCAAGCATGGCCAGGGTCAGTTGTCGTGCGGCGCGGCGTTGTTCGGCCGAGGACAACAGGCTCGGCGTGGCGGTGGTCGCAGTCATTGGCTGGCTCCCTGAATGATCAGGCGGGAATCGTCTTTCGGGTTAACCGTGGTCACCGAACCGGCCTGGCCGAGAATCTTCGACATGCGCTCGCGATACAGACGCAAGAGCAACTGCGGGTCGGCACTTTTGGCCAGGCTCGCAACCGTGGCGGTATCTGCCGACGCCTTGGCCAAGCGCTCGCCGGCCTGGGCGTGGGCAATCTGCAGCGTACGGTCGGCTTGTTCGTTGGCGGTCTGGGTGAGTTTTTCCGCCTCGGTGCGCGCGTTGGCAACGGCTTTGTCAGCTTGCTGGCTGGCGGTCAGGACCGCATTGAAAGCGCTCACCGCCGGCTCCGGCAAGCTCGATTGCACATCGACCCGCGCCGCTTCGACACCAATCCCCTGCCCGCTCGCTTTCAGTTCAGCCAGGCGCTGATTGATCGCTCTAACCAGATCACCGCGCAACCGCTCACGGCGCTCGGCGGCCTGGCTGTCCGCACCGATCAGCTCCGGACGCGCAACCAGAATGGTGTCCAGATCGCGCGCGGCGGTCAGTGCCAACGCACTACGAGTCACCAGCCGATCCAGTGCCGGCAAGACATGATCGCCTTGCAGAACGAAATCATACGGGTCGCTGACTTTGTAAAACACCCGCACATCCAGCTGTACGACACCGGCATCACCGGTCAATAAATAACCAGAGCCCGCCAGCGCATCGCTCAACGGCGTGGCAAACGAAGCGACCCGATCTGCCTTTAAGGCCTCATCGCTGCGCAACAGGTTTTCCACGCGCCGTTCGATCACCCGATCCGCTGCCGGCAGCAGGATCACCTGTTCGAACGGCCGTGGCCAAGCCAATAGCAGGCCGGCATTCTGAATGCGATCCAGCGCCCCGAAATGCAAAACCACCGCGCGATTTTGCGGGTCGATCTGCCGCACATTGGAAAACACCCAAGCCAGCGCAGCCAGCACCGTCACCGCGTACAAGGCAAGAAATGCCAGGCGCCCAGCCTGAATCCATGGACTGTTCAATGTTTGTGTTCCACGTGGAACGTCATCAGTCATGGCTGTAATCCGGCTTTATTGTCGAGTGCCGGCGGCCCGTCGACTAACACGCGAAACGGCGCCGCATCGGTCCGCAAAATCAGTTTGGTTTCTGGCGTGACGATCGTTCCAAGGGTGTCGAGCGAGCGCAGCAAGTTGTAGAGCTGCGGTGAACTGGCGTAGGCGCGGCCATAAATCTGCGCTGCTTCGACGCGGGATTGCGCTTCGATGTCGGCGGCTTTCACCGTCGCATCAGCCTGTACGATGCGTGCGTCGCGTTCGGCGGCGGAACGGATTTGCGCGGCTTCACGTTTACCGATCGCTGTGCGTTCGGTGGCAATCGTTTCACGCTCCGCACGCATGCGATCGACCGTGGCGGTGAGTGTGACGGATGGCAAGGTCAAACGCTCGATGCCGACTTGCACGACGCGCACGCCGTAAGTAGCGAGTAGCTGCTGATCGATCTGTTGGCGCAACTGCGCCTCGAAATCGGCGATGCGCACCTGGCTGGCATCGGTGTTGACCAGACTCGCCAAGTCAAAGCTGCTGGCAGTGGTTTCCAGCGCCGAGCCGACAAAAGTGCGAATTTGTCGCGCGGCTTCATCCGGCTGGTTTTGCACGGCGCGCATGAAACGCTGCACATTGTCCGCGTCGCCCTGCACCTGCCACGCCACGTAAGCCTGAACGATGATGCGCAAGCCGTCACGGGTACCGACATCCTGCAAACCGCTGGACGTAGTACGCAAACGCAGATCCACCGGAATGGCCGCCTCGAAGGGTGCCGGCCAGCGCCAGCTCAGGCCGGGATCCAGCAACACTCGCGCTGGATTGCCGAAGCGTGTGATGACTGTGGCTTCGCCGGAGCGCACTTGCACAAGGCTCGCCGCTGCAACCGCAAACGCGACCAACAACGCTGCCCAGCCCATGCGCCGCCACGGAAACGGTCCAGCCTCTCGCGGCGCGCCGTGGTGGTGATGGTGATGCCCGTGATGCTGGTGATGCCCGTCATGGCCGTGATCGTGGCCGCTGTGGTCATGCGAATCGTGAGTAGGCGACTGGCTCAATGGGCAACTCCTGGTTGAGCGTTGGTGCGTGCGGGCGTCGGGTCAGCCGGCAACGTGAAATGACGCAGGTCGATGGTTGGGGCGTTGGTGGTGCCGCCCAGTCGGTGATCAAGGATCAGCAGCGGCGCTTTACTGAGACCTTGGCTGAGCTGACTGAGATATTGCTCGAGCACAAAGGCTTGGCCGGCATTCGCGAAGGCCTTCCGTTCGGCGCCGAATTTCAAATCCGCTGCCTGCGCTGTGGCACTGGTTTCCCGCGCGTTGGCAGTGGCTAGATCGCGCGCCAGGCTGGCCTGCAATTGCGCCTGGTTGCTTGCTTCGGCGGCGGCACCCCGCTCGCGGGCAATCAACGCCTGCGCGCCGATTTGTGCGGCTTGCACGCTGTGATAGGCATTCGCTGCACCGGCCGGCGGATGAATCGCTTCGACCACCGTGGCGAGCATTTCTACGCCGCTGTTGAGTGAATCCAGATCGCTTTGCACCGCGCGACCGATCTCCTCGGCCAGGTCGACGCGGTCCTCACCGAGCAAACCGTCCAGCGTGCGCGAGGCAAAGTCGTGCACCAGAATCCGGCTGGCGGTGCTGCGAATCAGCGTCGGCACGTCGGCGCTGTTATAGGTAGCGGCCAACGCGGCCTGATCGCTCAGGCCGATGCGATAGACGAAACGCACATCCATGTTGACGATCTGGAAGCTTTGCTGCTCACCGCGACGGCTGGCGATGACTTGCGACTTGTCATTGACGTGACTGGCGTCCCACAAACGGTTGGCTGTCGCCGGTGCCGGGCCTTCGGCAGGGTCGGCCTGCAGCGGTGCGGGGTTCTCGCCGACGCTGGTCGCCAGTTCATGAACCACGCCGTTTTCAACGCTCAACACGCGCCCCAGCGGCCAAGGCAACCCCACCTGTAAACCGGGGCCGAACACCTGCACAGGTTTGCCGAAACGTTCGTAGATACCCCGGCCCTGCAAGGGAATTTCATGAATGCCGGTAAGCAACCAACCCACCACCGCCACCAGGGCCAACACCGGAAACAATGCCCGGCGCATGAAACTGAACGCCCAGATCTGCCGCAGATCGATGCCAAATCGGTTGTGCAACTCATGCTGCAAAGCGAGCAAGGGTTGCGGCGGCCAGCGCAGCATATCGGCGACGAAACTGCGCGCCAGCAGCGTCGGTTCGAGCTGCTCGCGGCGTGGGCTGAACAGCGAAAGCACCGCACGCAACAAAAATTCAACAGCAACGAGACCCGGCAAGAGCCCGCTCAGCACGGCGACACGCACCGGCCAGACCGCATTTTCTCCAGCGAACAACAAACACAGCGCGCTCAATATCAGCGTGATGATCGTTACCCGCGTCAGTTGCGCCAACGACCCTGCTTCCGGCCATTGCGCCGGGTTCTCCTGGGCCAGTTGCCGTTCGAACACCAGCAAACCGAACGCCAACAGCAACCCTAGCGCTGCCGCCACGGTGGCAGACAGGCCCACCGCCACGCTCGGCAATTTCAAATTCCACGCTTGTTCAACGCTGAGCAGCGTCAGCAACGCCCAGCCGGATAACCACAACGTCGCTGCGCCAATCTGGCCGAGCAGATGCAGACCGCGCTGGCTCAGGCGATCGAGCAATCGCTCGTACCAGCCATCTGCTGGTGAAACTCCTTCGTCTGCAAGCGCAGTCGAGGGCGTTGGATTGATCGCTCGTGCACGCCATTGCGTCAGCCACCACGCCGATTGCAACCCCGCGACCAACACCAGCAACGCGGCACTTTGATTGAGCAATAACGGTTGCCACAAGGACTGTGGCGCGAACAACCCGACAAACAGCGCCAGCACCACGCCCGCCCCTGCCAACCCGCCAAGACCCAACGCCCAACGTCGTAGCCGCCGGCCCTGTACGGCTGCCTGCTGGAACCGTGGCAGTCCGGCCACTTGCGTGCCCTCAACCTGCAGATCGACCTGCATATCACCCCAAACTGATTGGCCCGCGTTCGTGTCGTTACGATATAACGAAAAGCGTGAAATATTCGTCCACAATTGCGTTCATTCAAAGACGCCAGACCTGTCGCTTGCCTGAAGCCTTGACCGAAATGTCAGAACGCGCACATATTACGCCCGTAATTTTATTTCATGACTAACGTCAACGATCCTTATCCATCGGGCAGGAGCAAACGCATGAGCAACTATGACGTAGTGATTCTGGGCGGCGGTCCCGGCGGATATAACGCAGCGATTCGTGCTGGCCAGCTGGGTCTCAGGGCCGCTTGCGTGGAGGGGCGCGCAACGCTCGGCGGCACCTGCCTTAATGTCGGCTGCATGCCGTCAAAAGCCTTGCTGCACGCCTCGGAACTGTACGACGCGGCGATGGGTGCGGAATTCGCCAACCTCGGCATTGAGGTCAAACCGACGCTGAACCTCGCGCAGATGATGAAACAGAAAGACGAAAGCGTCGCTGGCCTGACCAAGGGCATCGAGTTTCTCTTTCGCAAAAACAAAGTCGACTGGATCAAGGGCTGGGGCCACATCGACGGCCCTGGCAAAGTCAGCGTGACTGATCATCAGGGCAACAAGGTCGAACTGACCGCCAAAGACATCATTATTGCCACCGGCTCAGAGCCCACTCCCCTGCCCGGCGTCGAGATCGACAACCAGCGCATCCTCGATTCCACCGGCGCGTTGTCCTTGAGTGAAGTGCCCCGCCATCTGGTGGTCATCGGTGCCGGCGTGATCGGTCTGGAACTCGGATCTGTCTGGCGACGCCTCGGCGCGCAGGTAACGGTGATCGAATACCTCGACCGCATCTGCCCCGGTGTCGACGCTGAGGCCGGTAAAACCCTACAACGCGCGCTGAGCAAGCAGGGCATCAGCTTCAAACTGGGCTCGAAAGTCACCGGCGCCACGCCCTCCGCCAGCGGCGTGCAACTCACTGTCGAGCCCGCCGCCGGCGGCAGCGCCGAGTCGCTGGAGGCCGATTACGTGTTGGTGTCCATCGGTCGTCGCCCCTACACGCACGGTCTGGGCCTGGAAAACGTCGGCTTGAGCACCGACAAGCGCGGCATGCTCACCAACAAACAACACCGCACCGAAGCGCCCGGTGTCTGGGTGATCGGCGACGTGACGTCCGGGCCGATGCTCGCGCACAAGGCCGAAGACGAAGCCATGGCCTGTATCGAGCAAATCCACGGCAAGGCCGGCGAGGTCAATTACGAGCTGATCCCCAACGTGATCTACACCCGGCCGGAACTGGCCAGCGTCGGCAAGACCGAAGAGCAACTGAAAGCTGAAGGTCGCGCCTACAAGGTCGGCAAATTCCCCTTCACCGCCAACAGCCGGGCGAAGATCAATCACGAAACCGAGGGCTTTGCCAAAGTCCTCGCCGACGAGCGCACCGATGAAGTGCTTGGCGTACATCTGGTCGGCCCGAGCGTCAGCGAGATGATTGGCGAGTTTTGCGTGGCGATGGAATTCAGCGCCTCGGCTGAAGACATTGCCCTGACCTGTCACCCGCATCCGACCCGCTCAGAGGCGTTACGCCAGGCGGCAATGAATGTTGAGGGGATGGCGACACAGATGTAAGCGTTGAACGGCTATCGCCATCGCCAGCACGCTGGCTCCCACAGTGGTTATCAAGCGAACAGCCATTTTGTGGTTGACCGAAACCTGTGGGAGCTAGCTGTGCTAGCGATGAAGGCACCCCGTTCTCAGGCCGGCAGATGCCCCAGCGGTAAAGGCCCGGGCGTCTTCACCGTATGAATAGCGAAGTTGCTGCGAATGTCACTGACTCCCGGCAGTTTCAGCAGATGACTGCTGACAAAACGGTCGTAGGCTCGCAGGTCCGGCACCACCACCTGCAACAGAAAATCCGACTCGCCCGACACCAGAAACGCCGAAATCACTTCAGGCAATGCGGTGACGGCGGCATAGAACGCATTGGCCCGTTCTTCGTTGTGCCGCTCGACCTTGACCCCGACAAACACCGTCAGCCCCAGGCCGACTTCATCGCGATCAACATTGGCCTGGTAACCACGAATCACCCCTGCCTCTTCCAGCATGCGCACCCGACGCAGGCACGGCGAGGCTGACAGGCCGATTTCCTCCGCCAGTTCGACATTGCTCAGCCGGCCGTTGCGTTGCAGCGCGGCGAGAATCTTGCGATCGAAAGCGTCAAGTTTCATGGTTGGCAGATCCCGATTGTTATAGCGTAGAAAATCAGCAGATTATGCCAACGCACGCTGATTTTGAAGTGAACTACGCAACCACCTGCGCCAGTCTTCGGCCCTAGAATTGGCCGATCGAATCAACTGCGCAAGGGCTGCAACATGACAAACCTCTGGCTGTTTTTCCTGGCTCTGGCTGTGGTTCTTTTACTGCCCGGCCCGGACATGATTCTGTTGCTGCAGACCGGCGCCCGTCAGGGTCGCGGGCCGGCGCTGGCCACCGCCATCGGTCTGGGCATCGCTCGCGCTTGCCATGTAGCGCTCGCCGCATTGGGACTGGCGGCGTTGTTCAAGGCAGCACCGTGGACCTTCGAGGTGGTGCGCCTGGCCGGCGCGGCGTATCTGCTATGGATCGGCCTGCAATGCCTGCGCAGCACCTTGCTGCCGCCGCTGAACACTGAAGCAGGCGCCGATCGAAACGGGCAGTGGCGCACGGCCATTCGCCGAGGCCTGCTGACCAACCTGCTCAACCCCAAGGCGCTGCTGTTCTGCTCGGTGCTGTTGCCGCAATTCATCGTCAATGACGGTACGCCGGTGCTCAGCCAGTTCGCCGTGCTTGGCGCATTGCTGGTCGGCATCGGCTTCATGTTCGATAGCGCGTATGCCCTGACC
Organism: Pseudomonas sp. 15C; assembly: GCF_055484735.1. Classification (NCBI taxonomy): domain Bacteria; kingdom Pseudomonadati; phylum Pseudomonadota; class Gammaproteobacteria; order Pseudomonadales; family Pseudomonadaceae; genus Pseudomonas; species Pseudomonas sp. 15C. The sequence goes on from NZ_JBUDGD010000004.1 coordinate 36,770, forward strand.
GGAGCTGCACTGGGTCGTTGGTTACAACATCATCCAACGGCCCAGCGCGTACAGCAGTGGCTGTTCGGCAGCCTGTTGATCGGCTTCGCCGTACGCCTGACCTTTGTCCAGCAAGCCTAGCCTTTGCCTGCCTTGCGCCGGCGGCGACTGATCAGCAGCAACGCCGCAGCGACAACGAGCCCCAGCGCGCCGATCTGCACTGGCCACTTGTACGGCCGCAGCGACGCGCGTACGGCATCGGTAAACTGCGTCACGTAACGCTTGTCGGCGTTCTCGAAATCCGGGTACGGGCATTGATTGCCGAAATCCACCGCCCACGGCACGTACGGGCCTTGCCTGACGTAACGCTGATACAGCGCGCTCTGGTCTTCCAGGCTGCTGTTCCAGCCGGCCGCATTGCACAACACCGCGGCAAAGGCCTGACTGGTATGCGGCAGGTTATCGGCGGCGCGGCCAGCCAGTTCGGTGGCGACAAAACGATAGTGGTAACGCTGATCCGGCTGCGCAGCGCTGGCCTGCTGGCGTTGCACTTCTGCTTCGGAAACCAGCGGCCCGACCTTCAGCTCGGCGCGTTCCAGGCTGTAATTGCCGCCGAACGTGGCGTAGTCCGGGGCCATTTCGTAGCCGAGAATGTCCATGCCCCATTCGCGGGCCGTCCACGCGGCGTTGTACAAGGCACTCGCGCGTTTGGTCGGCCACCACGCGGCGTCGGCCTTGAGGCGTTGTTCGCCGTAAAGACGCGCCTTGTTCTGCAGGTCCGGGTTGTCGAAATAAGCCACCGCCTCCTGGTAATGGCCTTCGCGCAGCAGGCGCCGACCGAGCAGATTGCGCAGGCTGGCCGCCACCGGCAGCGGCACATAGTTGTCGCGCTCCTGCTGGGTCAACACGGGCGGCGCAGGGACGTTGTCATCGACGTAGCGTTTCAGCTCATCGACCGTCAGCACGCGCTCGGCCACAGTGGCCGCGTCGAACCAATAGACACTGTTGCTGCGATACAACTGCACGAACGCTTGCAGGTACTCGCCGCGTTGCAACGCCAGGATCGCGCTCTCGCCCTCAACCCGGCACTTCGGCTGCACGGTTTCATAGGCCCAGTCCGGTGTGCGCCGGTAACCCCAATCCTCAGTCTGCGGAAAGGCTTGCGCGGCTTTCGAATACGCTGCGGCAGCGGCCGTTTTATCGCCGTCACGCACGGCCAGTTTGGCTCTTAACCACCACGCGAGCCCCCCGTCTCCAGCATTCACCAGAAAGGCTTTGGCGCTTGCGTAATCACCCTGTTGATAACTCATCGCCGCCAGACGATCGGCATTGTCCAGGCTGCCTCGGGTGCTGTTTTGCAACAGCGTCACCAGTTTCTTTTCGTTCGGTGGCTGATCGCCAAATGACCAACCCTGACGGCTGACCAGCGATGCCGTGACCAGTTGCTGCACCGCTTTATGCTCGAGCAGTTTCGCCAGCTCAGCCTCGGGCAGCTCCGCCAGTTCATTCATCAATTGTTTCAGCGAGGTGTAACCCACCGCCGAGCCGTGCAGGTTCTGCGCTTCGTACAATTCGATGGCGCCGCTCCAGTCACCGGCGCTGCGCAGCACCCGTGCTTCCTCGCCGAGGCTGGCCACGCCCAGTTCCAGCGGATCACTGAAGCCATCGACGCTCAGTTGCCGTGTCTGGCGGTACGCCGCACGCGCCTGCTCCAGTGCGGAGATTGCATCAGTGGCCTCGGCGCTCGCCGCCAGCCATGTGCGGCCCAGCGAATAGGCCGCCCAGGTGCTGCGCAGCGGACGCTGATCGGCTGGCAGCGCCAGCACTTTGTTGAAATACTCGACAGCCTGTTGATGCTCACCGGTCGCAAAGGCTACGGCACCAGCAACGTACCAACGGATTTCCGCGGGCAGACTGGCGCCCTGTGCTTCGACCTGGCGCGCATCGGTCAGACCGCGCAGTCGTTTGACCAAGGCTTGCTGCTCGGCGCTCAGGCCTGCCTGCTCGGCTTGTTCCCGAGCAATGGCGGCAGCGTTTTCTTCGCCGTACATATCGTTGGGATTGTGCGTGATAGCGGTCGCGTTTTTCAGCCCGGCGATGGTTTTACCCAGACGACTGAGCTCGAAATTGAAGTTGCCTTCGGGCAGATCGGCCAAGGTCTGACCGCGATCGTCGAGCAGGCGCATCGGAAAATCCGGCCCGCAGGCCAGCGCCGAACCCAGCGGCAGGCTGAGGCTCAGGCAAAGCAGATGACGCGGCCAGTTACGGGACAACATGCGAACCTCCTTGATCAATATTGGCGCAACGCGCCCAACCGATGGCGCGTTGTCCGCCCGCCGGCAAGCGGCCGTCGCGCAGGCGGGTGAAGGTAAGCAGATCGGCACTTTGTTGCAACGAGTAACCAACGAGCGCATCGGCGCCTTCGCAGTTTTTTGCCTTCAGGGTAATTTGCGCAGGCCAGGCACTGTCGAGATTGCCCGAGTTGACGAGCTGGATGTCGTAGAGGCCGGCGTGTTCGCTGAGCGTCACGCTGAGCCGACTGTTCAGTTGATTGCCACGGGCAACCGCCGCCAGCGTAGTCAGGCTCCAGGCGCGACGGTCATTGGCCAGCGGCAGGCGGAACCAGATCAGCCCGGCCAGGTGCTTCGGCGGATCATCGCGTAATGTTTGGCCGAGCCGGCTGAGTTGCAGCGGATCGGCAAGCAGTTCCCGACGCTGACCGCCCCGCTCCAGTCGTACTTCGCTTTCCACCACCGGTGCCCCACCGTCATCCGCCAACAACGCCACGCCATAGGCGGGCAGTGCCAGATAGAACTGCTTGTCAGTGATGCGCGCCCAGGCCCTGGTCCACTTCAGCGCTTGCTCGGGATCGAACAGACCGCGCCGAGGATCGCTGACTGCGTGCACTTGCAGCACGCTGCTGTCGACCTTTTGCAGCAGCGCCGGCAGTTGAAGGCTGTCGAGCCAGGCCGGCAGCGCGGTGATGCTCAGCTGTAACGTCGCCGGCAATGCCGAGCGCAGCTGTTGGAGGAATTCAGCGTAGGCCGGCAAGCGCGCGTTGCCGGCATCGTGATCGATCTCGATGCCGCTCAATGTCAGGCCCTGCGCCTGCCAATCGGCGAGCACGTGCAGAATCTGTGCGGTGACCTGTTGCTGATCCAGCGCCTTGAGCTGGCCGTCGAGGCGCACTACCGCAATCAACGCCCGGCCATCGGCCTTCAGCAACGGCGCATCGACCCGCGCCCGGCTCCAGCCTGCGTTCGGGAAGGCTTGCAGCGCCAGCACCCGCAGCGTGGAAAAATCCGCGCGGCTGTCACGCAGCGCCGCCTCGTGGGCGGCCGTCCACTGGCGTTGCCAGACATACAGTTGCTGGTCGAGGGGCGGGGCATCCTGCGGTTTGCAGGCACACAGCAGCATCAAAATACATAGACCGACGAGACGCCGCATACCTTGCAGATCCTGGAGAACGAGGCCGCAAGGTTACACAAAACCCCTGGAGCGAGCCTGCTCGCGATAGCGGTGCGTCAGTTAAAACTGTTTCGACTGACTCAACGCTATCGCGAGCAGGCTCACTCCTACAGGAATGTGTCAGGGCTTGCGCGCGATGATGACCTGACTTTTCGCTACGACCGCATCCAGCGCCTGCTTGATCTGTGCGCCACGCGGCGAATCCAGCAGCGCTTGCCAGGTTTCGGCCCAGTGGTTGAGCAACGGATGGTCCGGATTGCTGAAATCGACTTTGGCTTCCCAGAACAGCAGCATCCACATCGACCAGTAAAAACCGTACTGGCTGTGACTGATGATCTCCAGCCCGGCGTCGCTGACCAGCGTCTTGAACTGCTCTTCGCTGAGGATGCGGATGTGGTTGGGCTTCTGGAAATACTCGGCGGCGGCGATGTCTTTTTGCAGGTCTTCAGAGCTGGGATGCGGCACGCTCAACAGGTACAACGCACCCGGTTTGCCGACGCGCACCAGCTCGGCGAGAAACTGCGCCGGGTCGTCGACGTGTTCGATCACCTCGGTAGACACCACGCGCGTGGCCGTCGCATCGGCAATCGGCAGCGGGTTGCAATCGGTGACGTGGCATTCGACGTCCCGCGCCGGAGTATCGCTCAGGCGTTGACGGGTAGCTTCGACCTTGGCCGCGTCGATGTCAGCGATGATGATCCTGGCCCCGCGCATACCGCAGAAATGCACGTTGCCGCCGTCGCCACAGCCGACGTCGAGCAAGGTGTCTTCGGCGGACACCACGAAGCCTTTGAACAGCTCGTTGGTCTCCTGGTTGAACCAGCCACTGAGCTTGGCATCGTACAAGCCAAGCATGTACGGATCGACTTTGCTGGCGGCTGGCGCAACCGGTTGCGTCGACGCCGGGGCTGGCGTGGCCGCCGTGAGTTTTTTCAACAGGCTCAACATGAGGTGGCTCCAGTGGCAGGGGCGGCGGATCGCGCGGTACCGAGGCGTCGCAGCAGTGCGGCACCGCGGTTGCGCATGGGCATTTCGACCAGACGGTAATTCAGTTCACTGAGCAGCACGATCAGGCCGAAGGCGATCAGCAGCGTCAGGATCGGGTGGCCGGCGGAGCTGGGCAGACCGGCGCTTTGCAAGCGAAAGATCAGCTCTCGCACCAGTTGATAGGCCGGGATGTGGATCAGATAGATGCCGTAGGAACGGCTGCCGACCCATCCCAGCAGGCGCTGCACCGCACCGGCCGGCATTAGATAGTTTTGATCGTACGAAGCGATCCACACCAAAATGGCGCTGAGAACGGCGATCGAACCGATGCGATACCAGGCGAAGGTGAAGCGGTCGGTGGCCATGAAACTCAGCAGCGCAGCGATCAGGATCAGCGCGCCGATTCCCAGCCAGGGCCGGCGCAAAACATCCGGTCGCCAGCGTTGATAGCCCGGCTGCGCACTCCACATCGCCAGCAGCACGCCGAGGGCCAGCGCATCGGTACGCACCACCATCAGCAACGGCGTACGCAGCGTAAAAATCTGCACCGCGATCAGCGCCAGCAGCACCCACACCAGATGCTTGCGACAGAGCACGATCAGCAGCGGAAACAGCAGGTAGAACTGCTCCTCCAACGCCAGACTCCAGTAGACGAAACTGCTGCCATATTCATAGCGGAAGAAGCTGTCGGCGAAGCGAAAGTTGGCGTACTGAAAGACCCCGGCAAGGGTCGCTTGCCAGTTGGCCGACAGCGTACCGAACGCTCCCGAACGGTTGACGAACAGGCACGCCAGCAACATCAGCGCCAGCCACAGCCAGGCCGAAGGCAACAAGCGAAAGGCGCGGCGCAGCCAGAAATTGCGCGTCTGCTGCCAGTATTGCTGGCGACTGGTGCAGTCTTGCAAGGCCGGGATCAGGCTGCGCGCGATGACAAAACCGGAAATGGCGAAAAACAGGTCGACGCCCCACCACGGCTGCGCCCAGGCATGGATTTCTGTCAGCAGCGGCACAGCATCGGTGAACAGGCTGCCTTGCAAGTGGTGAAACAGCACGCCCAAAACCGCGATGGCGCGCAGCACTTCGATGTCCATGATGCGTTTGCCGCTCATGGCGCATCCCCGGCATCGAGTGGCTTTCGAGCGATGATCACCTGGCTCTTGGGCAGGAAGCTGTCGAGGGTTTGTTTGATCGCCAGTCCGCCAGGCTGCGTGAGCAAGTCCTGCCAGGTTCGCGCCCAGCTCTCCATTAACGGCATGAACGGCGGCTGAATGCGGTCCCGCACCGCGCCGCCCGGATCACGTCCGGCGGCGCGTTCGCCGGCCCAGAAAAAGATCATGCCCATCACCCAGAAGAAGCCGCTGGCCTGACGATGCTCGATCACCAGGCCCGCCTCCTCCACCAACGCGGCGAAGCGCTCTGCGCTGAAAATCTGCACATGGTTGGGTGACTGGTAGTAGCTGGCCGGGGCGATGCCTTTCTGCAGATGTTCACCGGCAGGTGCCGGGACGCTGAGCAGATACTGCGCGCCGGGACGTCCCATGCGCACCAGCTCGGCCATGAACGGCTCGGGTTCGGCGATGTGCTCCAGCACTTCCATGCACACCACCTTGCTCGCGCAGCCGTCCGCCAGCGGCAACGGCAAACTGTTGCTGACCAGACCAAGACTGGCTTTTGCGCCGTGTGCCTCGACTTGCCGCGCAAGGTCACGCACCTTGTCGTGCTCGCTGTCGGTGAAGATCACCGAAGCCCCCTGACGCACGGCGAACAGCGTCGCCACGCCTTCGCCGCAACCGACGTCAAGCACACTGTCGTCGGCGGTTATCGCAAAGCCCTTGAGCAACTCGCCGCTGTCGTTGAGGAACCAGCCGTCGAGCACCGCGTCGTGTAAACCGACATCGCGCGGCGACAGCGTTGCCGGCGGTTCCGCCACAGGTTGCGCGGCAGGTGCCGGCAGCCATCGCGCGAGCAGTCGCCGTATCATGCGAGCGACGCTTGCGCAGGCACCGGCGCGACCGCGGGCAACGGCGACTCGAGAAAGGCGCGCAAGCGCTGCTCGGTGCTGGCCTGGCTGCAGAAGCGTTGCAGGCTTTGCACCGCTGCGGCGGACATGGCGGCGTAACGCTGCGGATCGTCTTTCGCCACCGCGTAGCTGTCGCGATAGGCCACGCACAATGAATCCCAATCGGTCATGTAACGCAAGGTTCGGTAGGCGGCGCGCGGGTCGTGCGGCCAGGCCGTGAGTTCTTCAGTGAAGTCGACCAGAAAGGCGTTGTCGCCGCTGACGTAATCGGCCATCGCCGTGTTGACCGGGGCAATCGCCGGTTTGCCGCAGGACATGAATTCCATCAGCGGCAAGCACTGGCCTTCGCCATAGGAACTGTTGACCACATAACTGGTGGCCTGAACCAGCGCCTCGTAGTCGGCATCGGCCAGATAGCCGTGGATCAGCACGATCCGGCACTGATAAAACTGGTTCTTGTACAAGTGATGGAGCATGTCGGTCAGTGCATTGGCGATGTCGTGATGCGTCAGTTTCAGCACCAGCGTCGCATCGCTGACCTCGCGAAACGTGGTGCAGAACGCACTGATCATGTCCTGCCAGTTCTTGCGTCCGTCGTAAGGGTTGAACACCGAGGTGTAGACCACGCCGTCCAACTGCAACGGGCAATCCTGCGCCGGTGCGTCAAACGATATGGGCGTGCCCTCGCACAGCCCCGGTGGGCCATACGGACGCAGATCCGTCTCGCGACTGTCGATCAGCAATCCGCGCAGATTGAGCGTTACGCCCTCCACCACCGGTCGCTTGAGCAATGCCTCACCGCGCGCGGCAAAACGGTCCCACACCGGCGCGGGAATCGCGCACACCGGATAGTCGGCCCCCATCACATCGCGCACCGCGTTGACGGTGAACATCGAATGGGTGATCGCCCGGCCGCACGCCTGCAAGACCACCCTCCAGTCATGCCGTGGTTCACCCTGCCAGCTCTCGGTGGGGATGGTGCTGAACTCCCAGGCGAACACTGGAATGGTCGGGCATGCGTAATGAATCGGCGTGCGATGCGGTGGCGAGAACGACAGAAAAACGCAGTCTTCGCCGCGACTCTGGCAGTCGAAATACAAGCGGTCGACCAGTTCGTCAGGGTTGCTGACTTCGATCACCTGACCAATCCGCTCCAGCACCGGGCGGAACTCCTTGAGCACGAAGTAATAGCTGTACTCGGGCCGTCCGAGGTTCTGCTGGATGTTGCTCTTGTTGGTTTCCGAATGAATGATGATCAGCATGAGGCCGCCCCGCTCTTGATTGCTACGGGCGTAATTTCACCTGGCGCCTGCAGGTCGAAAAACGTTTTTACGCGCTGCTGCACCGGCGCGAAACCGCAATATTCACGCATGCGTTCACTGGCCGCGGCCGCCATTGCCTGATAGGCCTCTGGTTGCTGTTTGGCCATGGCATAGCTGTTTTCATAAGCGGCTTTCAATGAGCCCCAATCAGGGCGATGGCGCAGGGTGCGATAGAGAATGCGCAGGTCTTCCGGCCAGATGGTCGGCTCGCGGCTAGATTTGACGATGAAGCCGACACGTTCGTCGATGTAATCGCCCATGGCGGTGTGGTCAGGCGCAATCACCGGTCGTGCGCAGGACATGAATTCCATCAACGGCAGGCACAACCCTTCGCAGCGCGATGCGTTGACGTAAAAACTGGCGGCGCCATACAGGCGGGCAAACTCCTCGTCCTCGAGATAGCCGTGCATCACCACCACCCGGCAGGCAAACGGCGACAGTTGCGAAAGCAACGTGATCAGATGAATGTAGTAACTCGACAGATCGTTCTGGGTGATTTTCAGCACCAGCGTGGCGTCTTCGACATCGCGCATGGCCCAGCAGAACGCGGTGATCAGGTGATGCCAGTTCTTGCGTCCGTCCTCGGGGTTGAACACGCTGACATACACCACACCGCTGACGTCGACCTGCACCTGAGTGTCGGTGTCGGGCAGTACGGCTTGCGGGTGTTCGGTCTGCTCTTGCGCTTGTTCCACCGTGATGGGCAAGCAATCGACAGCAGGCGTGGGCGCATCGGCGAGCGCCTGCCGGTCAGCCCTGGTGAATAGATCACTGAGCGCTTCGCGATACCACTGCAACAGGTTGTGCTTGAGCAGAAACAGCGGCCGGTGCTCGGAAGGCGTCGTCAGTGCCCGGTAGCCCTCACGCAAATAATGCTTGCTGATCAAAAGCCTTCGCCGCAGGGTCAGCTCGGGCGGGGGTTCCGGCTCGGGCGGCGGCTCATCGGCTGGTTCCGCGAGGCCCCGGATCTCCAGCTCCTGTTCATTGTGAATCGGTGCGATCAAGCCATCGGCCGACAGGCCCAATGCGCGGCTGTCGATGATGCAGCCCTTGATCTGCAAGGTACTGCCGGGGTTTACCGGGACACTGGGGTAGTCCTGGCGCACTTGAGCGAAGCGCTCCCATAGCGGCGTGGGCAATACCAGTACCGGGAAATCTGCACCGAGGCTGCGGCGAATGGCCTGCGCGGTGTGGGTGGACAAGGTGATTACCCGGCCATGGCGTGCGAGCATCGGGCGCCAGTCCTGGCGTTCATCGCCGGCGGCGAATTCGCTGGGGATCGAGTCATACTCCCAGGCAATCACGCAGACCATCGGGCATTGCAGCCCGGTCGGGGTTTTGTGTGGCGGCGCAAACGACAGGAACAGGCAGTCTTCACCGGCCTGACGCAATTGCAGATACAACGGATCGACGTCGTCAGGCGAGGCCACCATATGCACCTGGCCAAGGCTTTCCAGCACCGGGCGATAGGCCTTGAGTACGAAATAGTAACTGTATTCCGGCCGCCCCAGACTTTGACTAATGGAGCGATCGTTGACGTCCGAGTAAAGAATGAAATTCATGGCATCCCACGATGAAGCAGCCGTCCCGGCAACCTCATGCTGTGACGGCCGGGCACGGGTTTCAGCCGGCATTGCCGCTGCTGATCCCCAACTACCTCAGACACGTCTTCGTTCTTGTTTTAGTGGTCGGTTTCACCCTGTTGCGCAATACCCGCAGCGAACCTGGGGAATGGCGACGAGGGCCATTCTAAACACATCCATCGCAGCTCCGGGAACCGCCCGCCGAGAATAAATCCGGCTACGCTGACGAGAACTGACCGGTCACGGTTTGCCCTGTTGAAATTGCCGCGCAATTGGCACAGATTGGGCACAAACAACTACAACAACGGACTTCGCCCGTCTTTCAACCGGTTTTTCCATCGGTCTGACAGACCTCTCCTTAAACTCTGTGGGAAAGTGCGCAAGTTCAAGACCAAGGGGTCGCTGCTTGAAAAAACGTCTGTTCGTCACGGGCCTTACCGGTTTCGTGGGACAACATCTTCAGTCTCGTCTGGCCTCGCCTGATTCGACATGGGAGTTGCTGCCTGCCGCAGCGCCCTACGACCTGACGGATGCCGAGAGCCTCAGTGATCTGTGGCCGCAAATGCCCGACGCGGTGATTCATCTGGCCGGACAAACTTTCGTTCCTGAAGCCTTCCGCGATCCGGCACGCACCCTCGCCATCAATCTGTTCGGCACCCTCAATCTGTTGCAGGCGCTCAAGGCCCGTGGCTTCACTGGCACGTTTCTGTATGTCAGCTCCGGCGATGTCTACGGACAGGTCGGCGAAAGCGCTTTGCCAATTACCGAACAGCATCCGCCCTGCCCGCGCAACCCGTATGCCGTAAGCAAATTGTCCGCCGAGTTTCTCAGCCTGCAATGGGGCCTGAGCGAAGGCTGGCCGGTGCTGGTCGCGCGGCCGTTCAATCACATCGGCAGCGGGCAGAAAGACAGCTTTGTCATCGCCAGTGCCGCGCGCCAGATCAACCGCATCAAACTTGGCCTGCAAGGGCCACAACTGGAAGTCGGCGACATCGACGTCACCCGTGATTTTCTCGATGTCGGCGATGTGATCTCGGCCTATCTGGCGCTGCTTGAAAGCGGTACGGCCGGGCAGGTCTACAACATTTGTTCAGGCCGCGAGCAAAGCATTCGCAGCCTGATCGAACAGCTGGGCGACCTTGCCGAGGTCGAGTTGCAACTGGTTCAGGACCCGGCGCGGATGCGCCGTGCCGATCAGCGTCGCGTTTGCGGCAACCACGCAAAACTGGCCACAGCCACCGGATGGGCGCCGGCCATCACCACACAACAATCCCTGCGGACGATCCTGTCCGACTGGGAGACGCGAGTACGACAAGAATGACCAAAAGTGCACTGATCACAGGGATCACCGGCCAGGACGGCGCGTATCTGGCCAAATTGTTGCTCGACAAGGGCTACACGGTTTACGGCTTCGTCGCCCGACGCAGCAGCGATTCACGCTGGCGTCTGCGCGAAATGGGCGTCGAAGCCGACATTGTCTATCTGGACGGTGATATGGCCGATGCGTGCTCGGTACAGCGTGCAGTCATTCAAGCCAAACCCGACGAAATCTATAACCTCGCCGCGCAAAGCTTCGTCGCCGCCTCGTGGAATCAGCCGGTGACCACCGGCATCGTCGACGGCCTGGGGGTCACCCATCTGCTCGAAGCGATCCGCCAGTTCAGTCCGCACACGCGCTTTTATCAGGCCTCGACCAGCGAAATGTTCGGCTTGATCCAGGCGGAGCAGCAGGACGAAAACACCCCGTTCTACCCACGCAGTCCGTATGGCGTGGCCAAGCTCTACGGCCACTGGATCACCGTCAATTACCGCGAAAGTTTCAACCTGCACGCCAGCAGCGGCATTCTGTTCAACCATGAATCACCGCTGCGGGGCATTGAGTTCGTAACGCGCAAGGTTACTGACGCCGCAGCACGCATCAAGCAGGGCAAACAGCAGGAGCTGGCTCTGGGCAACATCGATGCGAAACGCGATTGGGGCTTTGCCGGTGATTACGTCGAAGCCATGTGGTTGATGCTGCAACAGGACAAGCCCGACGATTTCGTGGTCGCCACCGGCGTCACCACCACGGTGCGGGAAATGTGCCGGATCGCCTTCGATCACGTCGGCCTCGACTACCGCGACTTTGTGAAGATCGACCCGGCGTTCTTCCGCCCGGCCGAAGTCGAAGTGCTGCTCGGCAATCCGGCCAAGGCTCAGCGGGTGCTGGGCTGGAAGCCGAAAACCGACCTGGATACCTTGATCCGCATGATGATGGATGCGGACATGAAACGCGTCGCCAAGGAGTAGGCCATGCTGATCCCCGTGATTCTGTCCGGCGGTGCCGGCACCCGTTTGTGGCCGGTGTCCCGCGAGGGTCACCCGAAGCCGTTCATGACCCTGCCCGACGGTCAGTCGCTGCTGGGCAAGACCTACCAGCGTGCGGCCGCGTTGCTGGACGGCTGGGGCGATATCGTCACGGTGACCAACCGCGAATACTACTTCCAGAGCAAGGATCACTATTGCGCCGCGCAGGTGTCGCGCCATCGCGGGCATTTCCTGCTGGAGCCGAGCGGGCGCAACACGGCGCCGGCCATCGCCGCTGCCGCACTGGCCCTGCAGGCACTGCACGGTGACGAGGCAATCATGGTGGTGATGCCCGCCGACCATCTGATCGTCAATCAGGACGCACTGAAAAGCGCGGTCGAACACGCCGTGAACCTGGCGAAGGACGGCTATCTGGTGACTTTCGGCGTGGTGCCGACCGCGCCCGAAACTGGCTTCGGCTATATCGAAACCGGCGCACCACTGGACGCCAAAGGCGCCGCCAAGGTGCAGCGCTTCGTCGAAAAGCCCGATCTACAGACTGCCACGCACTATCTGGAAAGCGGCAATTTCCTCTGGAACTCAGGCATGTTCTGTTTCACCACCGCCGCGGTGATTGCCGAATTGCAGCTGCACGCACCAGAGTTGCTGGAACAGACTCGCGCCTGCATGGCCGCCAGCGCCCCGGTGGAAACCGTCGGCGGCCTGCAACAGGAACTGTCGCCAGCCCTGTTCGCCGAGATCACCGACATCTCTATCGACTACGCGCTGATGGAGCGCTCGGAAAAAGTTGCGGTTGTACCGGCCGGTTTCGACTGGAGCGACATCGGTTCGTGGAGCGCCGTCGCCGCGCTGATTCCGGCCGATGCCGACAACAACCGCGCCAGCGGCGAAGCAATCTTCGTCGACAGCCACAACAACTTTGTCCAAAGCGAAGGCCGCCTGGTGGCGGCCGTCGGTGTGGATAACCTGATCGTCGTCGATACCGCCGACGCCGTGCTGATCGCCCATGCCGACCGTGCGCAGGACGTGCGGCGCGTGGCCAGACAGTTGAAAGACAAAGCCCACGAAGCCTATCGCCTGCACCGCACCGTCAGCCGGCCGTGGGGCACCTACACCGTGCTCGAGGAAGGCCCGCGCTTCAAGATCAAGCGCATCGTGGTCAAGCCCGGCGGCAAGTTGTCATTGCAGATGCACCACCACCGCAACGAGCACTGGGTGGTGGTCGAAGGCATGGCCAAGGTCACCAACAACGGTACGGGCACCCATCTGGTGGCGAAAAACGAATCGACCTTCATCGCTGCCGGCCACCGCCATCGCCTGGAAAACCCGGGGGTGATCGATCTGGTCATCATCGAGGTGCAAAGCGGCGAGTACCTGGGCGAGGACGATATCGTCCGCTTCGAAGACCAATACGGCAGGACCGTTTGAATGCTGCTTTCCCTGTACCGCTCGATGCGCAGCTACCGTGGATTCATCCTCGGCAGCGTCAAGCGCGAGTTTCAGTCGCGCTATCGCAACTCGCTGTTCGGCGCCCTGTGGACGGTGCTCAATCCGTTGTCGATGATCGTGGTCTACACGGTGATCTTTTCGCAGATCATGCGCGCGCGCTTGCCGGGGGTGGAGGATGGTCTGGCGTACAGCGTTTATCTGTGTGCCGGCCTGTTGACCTGGGGCCTGTTCGCCGAAATCACCACGCGCAGCCAGAGCATGTTTCTGGAAAACGCCAACCTGCTGAAGAAAATCAGCTTCCCGCGCATCTGCCTGCCGGTGATTACCCTGCTCAATGCCGGGATCAACTTCGCGATCATTCTCGGGCTGTTCTTCGGCTTCCTGCTGATCAGCGGGCGCCTGCCCGGCATGGCCTTGCTGGCACTGATACCGCTGCTCGTCGTGCAAGTGATTTTCGCCGCCGGACTGGGGATGCTGCTGGGCATGCTCAATGTGTTCTTTCGCGATGTCGGGCAAATGTTCGGCATCTGCCTGCAGTTCTGGTTCTGGCTGACGCCCATCGTTTATCCGTTGTCGATCCTGCCACCGGGCATTCAGCACATCATCAGTCTCAACCCGATGACCGCGCTGATGACCAGCTATCAGAACGTCTTCCTTTACAACCAATGGCCGCACTGGCCTGCCCTGCTGCCGTTACTGATCATCGGACTGCTGCTCTGCGCCATGGCATTGCGCCTGTTCCGTCAGCGAGTCGGTGAAATGGTGGACGAACTCTGATGGGACACCTACGCGTCACCGGGCTGGCCAAAGCCTACAAGCAATACCCGAACCGCTGGAGCCGCCTGCTGGAATGGCTGGTGCCGTTCTCCCGCGCTCGACACAACCTGCACTGGGTACTGCGCGACGTCGACTTCGAGATCCAGCCCGGAGAAGCCGTGGGCATCGTCGGCGTCAACGGTGCGGGCAAGAGCACCCTGCTGAAGATGATCACCGGCACCACCCAACCGACCTGCGGGCAGATCCATCTGCAGGGCCGCGTGGCTGCGCTGCTGGAGTTGGGCATGGGCTTTCATCCGGACTTCACCGGGCGGCAGAACGCCGTGATGGCCGGGCAACTGCTGGGCATGCAGGTCGAAGAGATCGCCGCGCTGATGCCGCAGATCGAGAGTTTTGCCGAAATTGGCGAGGCCATCGATCACCCGGTGCGCACCTACTCCAGCGGCATGCAGATGCGCCTGGCGTTCAGCGTCGCAACGGCGCGGCGCCCGGACATTCTGATTGTCGACGAAGCGCTGTCGGTCGGCGACGCCTATTTCCAGCACAAGAGCTTCGAACGCATTCGCAGCTTCCGCAAGGCCGGCACCACCCTGCTGATCGTCTCCCATGACCGCTCGGCCATCCAGTCGATCTGCGACACAGCGATCCTGCTGGAAAACGGCCGGCTGGCGATGCGCGGCAAACCCGAAGAAGTCATGGACTACTACAACGCCATGCTCGCTCAGCGCGAAGGCCAGATCGTGCGCCAGGAGATGCTTGCCAACGGTCAGGTACAGACCATTTCCGGTACCGGCGAAGCTGGGATTCTCAGCGTGCGCCTGCTCGATGCACAGGGGCGCAGCCTCGAAGTCGCCGAGGTCGGTCAACCGGTGGTGCTGGAGGTGCAGACCGAAATCCGCGAAGACATCGAACGGTTGATTCTCGGCTTCATGATCAAGGACCGCCTCGGTCAGGCGATCTATGGCATCAACACCCATCGGCTGGATAAAGCCGTCACCGATTTGCGCGCGGGCGAGCGCGTGACGTTCCGTTTCGCCTTCGACATGCGCCTGGGCAAGGGCAACTATTCGGTGGCCCTGAGCCTGTCCCGGCTGGACTCGCACCTGGATCGCAACTTCGAATGGCGCGACTACGGCTTGATCTTCCATGTGATCAACAACCGTCAGGAGGACTTCGTCGGCTGCTCCTGGTTGCAGGCGCAGACCGACATCACCCGTTCCAGCGAAAAACTCGTCCAGTTGCCTGACACGGAGAGCCTGCGATGACCCGCCTGTTGGTCGAATGCACCTACGTTTTTGAACACCCGGACGCCAATTCGGGGATTCAACGGGTGGTGCGCAATGTCATTCAGCAATTGCCGGCTGCTGACGAAAACATTGAATGCATCCCGGTGGTGATGATCGACGGCGGCCTCTATGAAGTGAAAAGCCTGGCGCCGCTGAAATCACTCAAGCTCGACTTGATCGGCCTGCGGGTGAAACTGGAGCAATGGGCCAATGCGTTCTGGCTGCGTCATCGTGCGGTGGAACGGCGCTGGCCGTTCAACCGCTCGCATTTCACCCGCAGGGTTCTTTACGTTGGCTGCCGACTCACGGCGTTCGCCTGTTTCAGCTTGCCGATGCGCCTGCTGGAACGCGCGCTGAAGGGCAAACACATACCCGAGCGCTGCGTGCCGCTGGCGCACCGCGCTGGCGATCAACTGGTGCTGCTCGACTCCTCATGGCACGCCAATTTCTTTCCCCTCGCCGAACAACTCAAGCGTGACGGCGTGGGCATTGTTTCGGTGATCTACGACCTGATCCCGCTGACCCATCCGCAGTTTTGCGACGCCGGGCTGGTCAAGGTCTTCAACGACTGGTTCGACTGGATCGCGCGGACTGCCGACGGCTATGTGGCGATCTCGACGACCATCCGCGATCAGGTGCGCGAGGAAATGCAGCGCCGGATCGGCTCACACCAGGTCGGTCAACGCTGGTTCGACTATTTCCATCTGGGCTCCGAACTGGACCTGAGCGAAGCCAATGCTGAGGTTGATCGCGGCTTGCAGCAATTGTTCATATCGGCCGAACCGGTGTTCCTCATGGTCAGTACCATCGAGCCGCGCAAGAACCATGCTTACCTGCTCGATGCCTTCGAACGCGCCTGGGCCGGCGGTTCGAAAGCCCGGTTGTGCATCGTCGGCAAGATCGGCTGGAAGTACGAGGCATTGATCGAACGCATCCGCAAACACCCCGAGCTGAACCGGCGCTTGTTCATGTACAACGCGCTGTCCGACAAAAGCCTTGAACACGCTTACTCCCATGCCACCGCGCTGGTGTTTCCGTCCTACGTTGAAGGTTTCGGTCTGCCGCTGGTGGAAGCCATGCAACGCGGACTGCCGGCCATGGCCAGCGACATCCCGGTATTCCGTGAAATCGGTGGGGATTACATGGCCTATTTCGATCTGGCGAACCCGCAGAGCCTGACTGACCTGGTGACCGGCCTGGAGCACTCCGGTGTGTTCCCGGCAGCGCTGAGCCTTGAACACTGGCGTTGGCTGAGCTGGCGCGAGGCGAGCGCGCAACTGGTCGAACGCATCTCGCGCCATCTGGATGCATCCCTCCTGCCTGCCCCCGAGAGTCAGCATGCGCATTGCTCTTAACGCGCGCATTCTGCAGGCACCGCGCACCGGCATCGGCCATTACGTGGCTGAGCTGGTCAGCGCCTTGCGGCTCGAACCCGATGTCGAACTGACGCTGTTTCACGGCTGGGGCTGGAGCTCTGCGTTGCCGCAGGCCGCCTTGCCCGGTTACTCACGTCTGACTCCGTTACTGCGGCAGATCCCCGGCGCGTATCAGGCGCGACGCTGGCTGGAGCAGAAGCGCTTTGATCAGGGCCGCGCGCAAGGCATCGACCTTTATCACGAGCCGAGCCTGTGGCCGCTGGTGTTCGACGGTCCGACGGTCATCACTCTGCATGACCTGACGCATCTGCATTTTCCCGATACCCAGCCAGCGGCGCGGATCAAGGAAATCGAGCGCCGACTGGAAACCGGGGTGCAACAGGCGCGTTTGATCCTCACCGACTCCCAGGCGATTGCAGACGAAGCCCAGGCGTATTTCGGCCTGCCTGCGGAGCGCTTTGTCGTGGCGCCACTGGGCGTCGCCGAGCGTTTCTATCCGCGCGAGGCGAGCGCCATCGACGCCGTGCTCAAAGCCCACGGCGTCGAAGCACGTCAGTATTTTCTGTGTGTCGGCACGCTGGAGCCGCGCAAGAACCTGAGTCTGGCCTTGCGCGCGCATGCCTTGCTGCCGCAGGCCCTGCGCGAACGCTTCCCGCTGCTGATCGTCGGCATGGCCGGCTGGCAGCGCGAGCAGTTGAGCGACGAGCTGCGCCAGGCGCTGGCCAGCGGGCATGTGTGTTTGCTCGGCTATCTGCCGGACGAGGATGTCGCGCAATTACTGGCGGGCGCACGGGCGCTGATTTTCCCTTCGCGTTATGAAGGTTTCGGGTTGCCGGTACTGGAGGCGATGGCCAGTGGCACGCCAGTCGTGATTACGCGGTCTTCGGCGATGCCGGAAGTCGCTGGCGCTGCCGGCAACTATATTGAAGCTGACGATGCACCAGGCCTGCGCGATGCAATGAGCCTTCTGATCGACGATCAAACGCATTGGCAGGAATGCCGAGCGGCCGGCCTGCAGCAGGCACGGCTTTTTTCCTGGCAACGTTGTGCACAGGCTACGGCCGGTGCCTACCGCCAGGCCATGGGAGGTTGAATGCGCGTTCTTCATTTTTTCAAGACGTACCTGCCTGACTCGGTCGGCGGCATCGAGCAAGTGATCTACCAGCTCTGCGAAAGTGGTGCGCAACATGGCATCGACGGGCAGGTGCTGACACTCAGTGCCGACCCGACACCGCCCGTGGTTCAACTCGGCCGGCACGAAGTGCACCGGGCCCGACTGGACATTCAGTTCGCCTCCACCGGTTTTTCCTGGAGCGTGTTCAAACAGTTCCGCGAACTGGCCGCCGAGGCAGACGTGGTCAATTACCACTTCCCGTGGCCGTTCATGGACCTGGTGCACTTCGCCAGCGCGCTGAACAAACCGAGCGTGGTCACCTACCACTCCGACATCATTCGCCAGAAGCACCTGCTCAAACTCTACCGGCCGCTGATGAACCGCTTCCTCGCCAGCGCCGACCGCATCGTCGCCGCTTCGCCCAACTACCTGCACACCAGCGATGTGCTGCAGCGGTTTCAGGACAAGACCCGGGTCATCCCCTACGGCTTGAACAAGGCCGGTTATCCACAGGCCGACAGCGAGCGCATGAATCGCTGGCGCCAGCAGCTTGGGGATAAGTTTTTCCTGTTCGTCGGGGTGATGCGCTACTACAAGGGCCTGCATATTCTGCTCGATGCCCTCAAAGACGTGGACTATCCGGTGGTGATCGTCGGTGCCGGGCCACTGGAGCTGGAACTGCATGCACAGGCGCAGGCATTGGGCCTGCGCAACATTCATTTCCTCGGGCGCCTCAGCGATGAAGACAAAGTCGCCCTGCTGCAACTGAGCTACGCGATTGTCTTCCCCTCCCACCTGCGCTCCGAAGCCTTTGGCATTTCGCTGCTCGAGGGCGCGATGTACGGCAAACCGATGATTTCCAGCGAGATCGGCACCGGCACCAGTTACATCAATATCCACAACGAAACCGGGCTGGTGGTGCCACCGAGTCAGCCGCTGGCGTTTCGCGAGGCCATGCGCACGCTCTGGGACGATCCGCAACGTGCGGCGGCCATGGGCGTCAAGGCCGAAGCGCGCTATCGGCAGCTGTTCACCGCCGATGACATGGGTCGCAAGTGGACGAAGCTGTATCAGGAACTGCTGGAGGAAAAGGCCCTGTCCTACGCCTGATTCGGATTCACCCGAATCCGAATCAGGCGTGAGCCTGCTCGCGATAGCGTCAGAACAGCCTACCCTGTGCCAACTGAGAAATTGCCATCGCGAGCAGGCTCACTCCTGCAGGGTGCGTTTTAGAGATCCAGCACCAGCGGCTGCGCACTCTGCGCCGGCACCGCACAGCAAATCAGCACATGCCCTGCTTCGGGAATTTCGGCCGGCGCCTGTGGATAATTTACCGCGCCACTGACCAGGCGGGTCTTGCAGGTGCCACAGGAACCGCCGCGGCAGCTGAATTCCGGGCGCAATCCGCGGCTCTCCGCCAGTTCCAGCAGACTGCCGCCCTCTGGCTGCCAACGCGCCTCTTTGGCCGAGCGTTCGAACACCACCGCCACCGAACTGGTCGCCGCTGGCGGTTGTTCGATGACGATCGCATCCGCATCCGCTTGGCGTTTCAAGGTCGATGGGCCGAAGGTTTCCGCATGAATCTGTGCGTCCCGCACATCCAGTTCACGCAGGCTGTCGTACAGCCCCTGAGTGAAGCCGCCGGGGCCACAGAGCACGAAGTCGATCTGGTCGAAATCGTCGACGTCGAGCAGATTGCGCAACACGGCGCCATCGATGCGCCCGGTCAGATCGAAATCCTCGCCCGCGCGCGCATCGGCCTCCGGTTGGCTGAGCAAGCGCAGGACCCGCACGGCCTCACCGGAGCGCTTGAGCAAGCGGTCCAGCTCCTGACGAAACGGCTGGTCGGCGAGGCTACGCGAACTTTGCAGCAATAATGTCGGGCGGATGCCGCGCGTGCGCAGCCCTTGATAGACCACCTCGCGCAACATCGACAGCAACGGCGTGATGCCAACACCCGCGGCCAACAACACCAATGGCCTGCGCGCCAGTGGCGCCACGGTGAAATGCCCTTGCGGCGCCCGCGCTTCCAGCACATCGCCGACCCGTATCTGCTGATGCAGGTGCGATGAAATCAGGCCTTCGCGCTTGACGCTGATGCGGTAGAAACCGTCCGACGGCGCACTGGACAAGCTATAGGTGCGGATATGCACCTCGCCATCGAGGGTAAAACGCAACGGCAAATGCTGGCCGGCAAGAAATACCGGCAGCCCGGCGCCATCGACCGGCTCCAGATAGATCGAACGAATGTGACGGCTCTCCGCTTCGATCTTCGCCACGCGCAACGGCCGCCACTGATTGCCCAGTGCCTGGGCCTGCAGACGCGCATCAGCCTCAGCCCAATTGCCGGTGAGCAGGCTGGTCGGCGACATGCCGTCGAAGCGCCAGCGCAACGCCAACGCCGCCGGACGTCGCACGACCTGTTCCACCTCGAATGTCCACAGCCGCTCCGCACCTTGAAACGCTTCGATCTGCGGGTCTTCGAGAAGGATCTCGGTTCGCCCGCTCAGGTGCAGCAGATCGCCTGTGGAAAAGTCGATGAACAGCAAGCCAGCCTTGGGGTTGAGCAGCAGATTGCCCAAGGTGTTGAAGTGCAGATTGCCGGCGAAATCCGGGATGGTCAGGCGATTGCCTTCTAACCGCACGAATCCGGGCTGACCGCCGCGATGGGACACATCCACCGAACGCTGACCGTCGAAATCGACGTAACTGGCGACGAAAAACGTATCGGCACTCGTGATCAGTGCGCTGGCCGCCTCATCGAGACTGTTCAGGTGCTGAGCCGGGCGCGTTTGCGGATCGCTCAGCGGTACACGCTGAAACTGGCGCAACTGAATGTATTGCGGGCAGTTGCCGAACGCTTGGTCGACGCTCAGCTCGAAACCATCAGCCGTGAGGTTGGCAACGTGCCCATTGAGGCGATTGCGCCGCCGCGTGTGCAGTTCGATACCGAGCAGACCGACCGGCTCGCCGTCGCGCAGTTGCGCCGGGTCGTCAGCGGCCGGCTGGCTGGTGAAATGCAGATGCTCGGGGTCCGGCGAATCGGCAAAACCCGGCTCGCCCTCCAGCACACTGGCCCACGGCCGCCCCTGCGCATCGACCGCGCCGAGCAGCATGAATGGCAATTGCCGGTAGAATTCGCGGTGCTGATCCGGCATCCAGTTGCGAATGACTTTGCGCCCGAACGCTTCCATGCGTTCAGCCACCCCTACGTGGGCCTGCAACTGTTGTTCGCCGGCGTGCCAAGGTGAACGTTCCATCACGATTCTCCCCTGCGCCAGCGGCGCAGTCTGGTTGCGCCTGTCAGGCTGAAGTTTGCAGACCGGCAATCGTGCGCGGCATGCCGACGAAACCGGGCAAGGCTTCGACCCGGGCCAGCCATGCGCGAACGTTGCCATAGTCGTCCAGCGAGACATTGCCCTCCGGCGCGTGAGCGATATAGCTGTAGGCGGACACGTCGGCAATGCTCGGTTCGGCGCCGGCCAGGAAAGCGCTTTGGCCCAACTCGACATCCATGACCTTGAGCAGGTTGTGCGCACGAGCGATCGCTTCTTCAGCGTTCAACTGGGCGCCAAACACTGTCACCAATCGCGCGGCCGCGGGGCCGAAGGCAATCGGGCCGGCGGCGGCGGACAACCAGCGCTGCACGCGCGCCGCGCCGACCGGGTCAGCCGGCAACCAACGCCCGTTGCCGTATTTTTGCGCCAGGTACACCAGAATCGCGTTGGAGTCGGCGAGCACCACGCCGCCGTCATCGATGGCCGGTACCTGGCCAAAACTGTTGATCGCCAGATACGCCGGCTGCTTGTGCTCACCTTTGGCCAGATCGACGAAAATCAGCTCGGTCGGCAGCTGCAACAGGGACAACATCAGCTCGACACGGTGGGCATGGCCGGAGCGTGGAAAGTTGTAGAGTTTGATCGCTTGCATGGTCGACTCCGCTGAATGAGGGTGTCGTCCGAATTGACGTCACCGATGGCAGCGATCTTCCACGGATATGCAAAACAACAGAATAACCAGCAAACGCAATCAATTATTTCACTAGGTGCAATAACGCTGCGTTCTGCAGGGCCGGATGCTCGCGCAAGGCCTGCACGGTGAAGTCGACAAAACTGCGCACCCGCGCCGCTGCCTTGCGCCCGCCCTGATACACCACGTGAATGGGCAATGCCGGCAGTTCGAACTCGGCGAGGACGATCTCCAGTTCGCCGGCCGCGACCTTGCTCGCCACTTGATACGACAGCACCCGCGTCAATCCGAGGCCGAGACTGGCGGCCGTGATCGCCGCCTGATTGGCGGTCACCACCAGTCGCGGCTCGGGGCGCACGAACAACGGTTCGCCGTGTTCCTGAAACGGCCAGTTGCGTGGCTGCCAGGCAGCAGAAGTTGCCACCACCGGCATTGCGGACAGCGCCTGCGGATGTTGCGGCCGGCCATGTTGCGCCAGGTATTGCGGCGAACCACACACCACGCGCCGCACCTCGCCGACGCGGATCGCGTGCTGGCTGCTGTCCGGCAGTTCACCGATGCGCACCGCGACATCAATGCCCTCCTCGACCATGCTCACCACCCGATCAAGCAACAGCGCATTGATCTTAACGTCCGGATACTGCGTCAGATACGCCGCCATCAGCGGCGTCACGAACAACTCGCCGAACAACACCGGCGCCGTGACCGTCAACTGCCCACGCGGCTGCGCATGACTGCCCGCCGCCGAATCCTCAGCCTCCTGCACCTCCAGCAGAATCCGCCGACAGTCGTCCAGATAACGCTGACCGGCTTCGGTCAGATGCACGCTGCGCGTGGTCCGCACCAGCAACTGCGTACCGATCCGCTGCTCCAGCGCCGCCACCGCCCGCGTCACACTCGCCGCCGACAACCCCAGCCGCCGCGCAGCGGCAGAGAAGCCCTGCTCTTGGGCGATGGTGGTGAAGATGTGCATTTCCTGGAAGCGGTCCATGAAATTCCCCGGTTCGGATATCGGAAGGCAGATACCAAAATCGCAGCCGAAGCTGCGATTTCCTTGTGCTGGATTACACGATAAGAGCGTTCGCGGCAAACAGCCTGTTACTCAGGCTTTAGCCGATGCTGATACTACTGCCAGACTCAGCGATAGACCGGAAAACGACGGCACAGCGCGACAACCTGTTCGCGCACGTGGTGCCCGACCTTGTCGCTGCTTCCGTTTTCCAGGGCGTCCAGTATGTCGCATAACCAGCCGGCCACTTGCTCGCAGGCTTCCACGCCAAACCCGCGGGTGGTCACTGCCGGTGTACCAATACGAAGGCCGGATGTCACAAACGGTGAGCGCGGGTCATTCGGTACCGAGTTTTTGTTGGCGGTGATATAGGCATTGCTCAGGGCCGCGTCTGCCTCCTTGCCGGTGTAGGGCTTGTCGGACAGGTCGATCAGCATCATGTGGTTGTCGGTGCCGCCCGAGACGATTTTGTACCCGCGCTTTTGCAACACCCCGGCCATGGCCCGGGCGTTGATGACCACTTGGGTCTGATAGATGCTGAACTCAGGCGCAAGCGCTTCCTTGAACGCCACGGCCTTGGCTGCGATCTGGTGCATCAGCGGCCCGCCCTGCACGCCGGGAAACACAGCGGAATCGAGCTTTTTGTAGAAGGCTTCATCCTGCCCCTTGGACAAAATCAAACCGCCGCGTGGCCCGCGCAGGGTTTTGTGTGTGGTGCTGGTGACCACATGCGCATGGGGCAGCGGGTCTGGGTATTCGCCTGCGGCAACCAGCCCGGCGACGTGGGCCATATCGACCCAGAAAATAGCCCCGACCTTGTCGGCAATGCTGCGCATGCGTGCCCAATCCTTGTACCGCGAATACGCGGAGAAACCACCGATCAACATTTTTGGGCGTGTCTGCAGTGCGATTCGCTCCATCTCGTCATAGTCGAGAAAGCCGGTTTTCGGGTCCAGTCCGTAAGGCACGATGGTGTAGTGACGCCCCGAAAAGTTGGCCGGGTTGCCGTGGGTCAAGTGACCGCCCTGGGCCAGGTTCATGCCCATCACCGTATCACCGGGATTGATCAGTGCGAGGAAGACCGCCGCGTTGGCCTGGGCACCCGCATGGGGTTGTACGTTGGCGTAGTCGCAGTCGAACAGGGCCTTGACCCGCTTGATGGCCAGCCGCTCGGCTACATCGACGTACTCGCAACCGCTGTAATAGCGCTTGCCGGGGTAGCCTTCGGCGTACTTGTTGGTGAGTACCGTGCTCTGGGTTTTCATGACCAGCGGGCTGGCATAGTTTTCCGAGGCGATCAGCTCGATATGGTCTTCCTGGCGATGCTCTTCGTTGTGAATCGATTCATACAGCTCAGGATCGAAAGCGTTGAGGGTCAGCGTCGAGTCGTACATGGGCAAAGTGTCCTTGGTCAAGAATTCAAGCGGCGGGTGACAGCAGGCGGGTGATGCGCGCGGCGATGTCGTCGATCTGTGCGTCATCGCAAATCAGCGGCGGCAACAGGCGCACGGTGTTGCCCCGTGTGACGGTGATCAGCAGGCGTTGTTCTTCACGGGCCCGACCGACCAGTTCGGCGCATGGGCCATTGAGCTCAATGCCGATCATCAAGCCGATGCCGCGAACGGACACCACCTCGGGATGGTTGCCCAGCGCCAGCTTCAAGGCCGCCAACAAGCGGCGGCCCGAGGCAGCGGCGCGTTGCGGTATGTGATCGCGCTGCATGATGTCGAGCACTGTGCAGCCGACGCGGCAAGCCAGCGGGTTACCGCCGAACGTGGACGCATGGTGGCCGGGGGAAAACAGCTGGGCGGCCTTGCCCCGCGCCAGGCATGCGCCGATGGGGAAACCGTTGCCCAGCGCTTTGGCCAGGGTAATGACGTCCGGCTTGATGTCCGCATGCTCAAAGCCAAACCAGGTACCGGTGCGGCCCAGCCCGGTCTGCACTTCATCGATCATCATCAGCCAGTCGTGTTCATCACACACTTGGCGCAGGGCCTGCAGGTAGCCGGCAGAGGCGGCGTGCACGCCCCCCTCACCCTGCACCGGCTCGACGAGCACCGCGACGATATCGGGAGACTGCGCCGCGACCTGGCGAATCGCCTCGATGTTGTCGAAAGGCACCCGCACAAAGCCCGGCATCAGCGGCTCGAAGCCGCGATGCACGGCGGGGTTGCCGGTGGCGGCGAGAGTGGCCAGGGTGCGCCCGTGAAAACTGTTTTCCATCACCAATACTTGCGGCTGGGCCACCTGCCGAGTGTTGGCATGCAGGCGGGCCAGTTTGAGCGCCGCCTCGTTGGCCTCCGCTCCGGAGTTGCAGAAAAACGCCCGTTGCATGCCCGATAACAGGCACAGTCGTTCGCCCAATTGCTCCTGCCATGGGATGCGAAACATGTTGGTCGTGTGCAGTAACACCGAGGCCTGTTCGGCGATGGCCGCGGCAATTTCGGGGTTGGCATGGCCCAGGCTCGTCACCGCCACACCGGCGATGGCATCCAGATATTCAACACCCTCGGTGTCCCACAACGAGGCGCCCTGGCCTCGGCTGAACGAAACCGGTTGGCGGGCTGAGGTGTGCATGAGGTAAGCGGGTGCAGCGGACATTGCGGGCCTCCTGTAGAGGGGGATCAGCGGCTGGGTGTGATCGACAACAACGTGTCTTCAATGAGAGGGCGGACATCGGCGGTCGGCCAGTAATACGCATCCGGCATGGCTCGGGCACCGAAGATCGCCTGCCCGACGCGCACCACGGTCGAGCCCTCTTCGATGGCGACTTCAAAGTCACCCGACATGCCCATCGACAGCTCTTGCAGCGACACCCCGTCAGGGGCGCAATGACGCAAGCGATCGCGCAATTCACGCAGCCGGACGAAGCAAGGGCGTACGCGCAGCGCGTCGGCCGAGAACAGCGCCAGCGTCATCAATCCGCGGACCCGCAGTGTCGGGAATGCTGGCATTGCCTCGAGGAAAGCCGCCACGTCATCGGGCGCCAGCCCGTACTTGCTGGCTTCGCCGGAGGTATTGACCTGGACGAACACGTCCATCTGCCGATCCAGAATGCGCAGGCGACGGTCCAGCGCCTCGGCCACCCGCAGGCTGTCCAGGGCCTGGAACTCACTGGCGAAGCGTGCAACCTGCTTGGCCTTGTTGGTCTGCAAGTGGCCGATCACCGACCATTGCAGGTCTTGCAGGTCGGTCATGGCTTCCCACTTGCGCTGGGCTTCCTGCACCTTGTTCTCGCCCAACAGGCGGCAACCGGCGGCATAGGCCAGACGCAGATGAGGTTCATCAAAGGTTTTGCTGACCGGCAGCAAGCGCACACCGGCCGGGTCTCGCCCAACCCGATGGCACGCCTCGACAATGCGTTGCTGCACGGCGGCCAGGTTGCGGCGAAAGTCTTCGACACTGTCGGCCTGTGGGTAACGACCATGGCGCGCATGCAGGATGAGGTCTTCGGTTTGAGCAGGCATCAGTTGGCCGCTCCCTTGGTGGGCACTGCAACCGGTTCGGCCTGTGGGCCTGCAGACTTTTCACGACGCGGCAACTGCCCATTGAGTACGACATAGGCGGCCAGGCCGATGACCAGGCCCCAGAACGCGCCACCGATGCCCAGCAAGGTGATATTGGCTGCGCAGGCGAGGAATGTGATCAACGACGCTTCGCGCGATTTCACGTCCGCCATGGCATTGGCCAGGCTCGCGCCGAGTGTGCCCAACAGGGCCAGCCCCGCCAGGGTGGTGATGAAGGTCGCCGGGAAAGCCATGAACACCGCCGCCAGGGTCACGCCGAAGATCCCCACCAGGATGTAGAAGATGCCCGCAGCCACGCCCGCGATCCAGCGCTTGGACGGGTCTTCCGACGCTTCCTTGCCCGTGCAGATGGCGGCGGTGATGGCCGCGATGTTGAAGGCATGGGAACCGAACGGCGCCATCAGCAGAGAACCCAGCCCGGTCACGCTGAGGATCGGGTTGGCGCTGGTGTTGAAGCCATCACTGCGCAGCACCAGCATGCCCGGCATGTACTGCCCGGTGAGGGTGATCAGAAACAGCGGCAATGCCACGCTCAACAACGCATTGACCGAGAACTCCGGGCGGGTGAACACCGGCGTCGCAAACTCCAGCGTCAGCCCCGTGAAATCCACGCGTCCCTGCATCAGCAGAAAGCCAAGCCCCAGCACCAGAATGCCGACCACCGCGTAGCGCGCACTCAAACGCTTGAACAGGATGTAGGCACCGATCAACACCCCGACCAAAAGCGGGTCGAGGCTCATGCTGGCAAACGCACCGATGCCGAACTGCAGCAAGATGCCGCCCAACAAGCCCGCTGCTACACCCGGCGGGATCAGGCGAACGGCTTTTTCAAAGTAACCGGATACGCCCAGCAGCACGAACGCTGCAGCCGAAATCATGTACGCCCCAATGGCCTCGGCGTAGGGCGTGGTCGCCAGGGCGACGATCAAAAATGCCGCCGCCGGGGTCGACCAGGCAGTGATGATCGGCTCGCGGCTCATCCAACTGAGGAACAGCCCGGTCACCCCTACGCCGATCGACACAGACCAGACCCACGAAGCCGTCAACTCGGGGCTGAGCCCTGCGACCTTGGCGGCCTGAAACACCAGGATGAAGGTGCCGCCGTAATTGACGATCACCGAAATCAAACCGGCAACCACCGGGTGCAGCAGGTCCCGCAGACGCAGGGACGAGAGGGATTGAGTAGATGACATAGGTCTTGGCTCCTTGCTGGACGATTGCATCCGGCCGCTGGTAAGCGGTCATTTATAGCGATTGAATGGCGGGTTTTACCCCTACGCTTTAACGCAGCAGACCAGACCACTTTTTGTGGTCGGCTCAGCCGTGCTGACGCGCAAAGGCGCTCATGAAATCGCACAGCGCCTCGACCGCGGGCACTGAAACGGCGTTGTAGAGGCTGGCGCGCAGGCCGCCGACGCTGGCGTGGCCCTTGAGGCCGTTAAGGCCGGCCTGCTCCGCTTGCCGCAAAAAAATCTTCTCCAGCGCCACTTCGGCCAAGCGCAAGGGCACGTTATTGATGGAGCGATACGGTGCCTGCACTGAGTTGCGATAAAACCCGTCACTTTCATCGATGGCGCGGTACAGCATTCGCGCCTTGGCCTGATTGCGCTGATGCAGGGCCTGCAGACCGCCACTGCGCTTGATCCACTTGAGCGTCAGGCCTGTGAGGTACCAGGGGAAAGTCGCAGGGGTATTGAGCATCGACTGCGCTTCGCTGATGCGCGCGTAGTTGAGAATGTCCGGGGTAAAGGCATGGGAGCGCTCCAGCAACGCCGGGTCCACGATGACCACCGTCAACCCGGCCACACCCATGTTTTTCTGCGCGGCGGCATACACCAGCCCGTGCCTGGCGATGTCGATCGGCTTGGACAGCAGGCTTGAACAGGCATCGCACACCAGCGGCGCGTCGCTCGCAGGCGTGTCGATGAACTGCACGCCGTGTACCGTCTCGTTCTCGGTGTAGTGCAGGTAGGCCGCGTCGGCGTTAAGGCGCCAGTCCGAGGCGGGGGGGACATGGTCGAAACCGGACGCGTGGGCGCTGGCAACCACGCGCACATCGCAGTAGCGCCGCGCGGCCTCGATCGCCTTGCCTGACCAGAGGCCGGTGTGCAGGTAATCCGCCGTGCCTTTATCGCCCATCAGGTTCATCGGCACTTGAGCGAACTGCAACGAGGCGCCGCCTTGCAGGAACAGTACTTTGTAGGCGGGCGGCACCCCGAGAATATCGCGCAGGTCCTGTTCGGCATCACGGGCCACCGCCATGAACACCTGCGAACGATGGCTGATTTCCATCACGGACATGCCGGTGCCGGCAAAATCGAAAAACTCCTCGTGCGCCTGAGTGAGGACGTCCAACGGCACCGCGGTGGGGCCTGCACTGAAGTTGTATGACCTGGCCATGGTTGAGTAACTCCTGTTCGAGAACGCTCGCCTTCGCGTCATCAATCGAGGTAAAGGCGCAGTAGCGAGGGCCAGAGTCTACGGATAAACTGGCCTGCCTTTACCTGCCAGTTCATGGAAAGAGAGCAGACCACATGACCAAGACCTTCGAGCTGGAAACGCTGAAGATGCGCCTCAACGACGCTGAGTTTCAGCTGCTGGATCTGCATCAGCGGATCCAGCGTGCATTGCGTGCGCTGATTCTCGACGGCGCGCTCGGCCCCGGCTTGAAACTGCCCGCCACGCGGGTGCTGTCCAAATCACTGGGCTGCGCCCGCGATACCGTTGAGAACGCCTATGTGCAGTTGCATCGGGACGGGTTTATCGTGCGCCGCGAAGGCGCCGGCAGTTACGTCTGCGACACGGTGGGTGTCGAATTGCGCGGTGCTGGCCGCCGACGCCTCAAGGCTCAGGAGATCAGGAGCAGCGTCGCCGCACCGGGCGCAGCACTCAGTCAACGCGGGCGGATGATCTTCGACACCGGCGGCGTGCGCGATCAGCAAGTCATCAAGGCATTCGCCACCGGCCTGCCGGAAACCCGCAGTTTCCCGACGGATGTCTGGGAGCGTTTGCAACGCCAGGTCATGAAGGACTATCGCGCAAGCGTGCTGCTGCATGGCGATCCACAAGGGGCTGAGCCCCTGCGCAAAGCGATCGCCACCTACCTGAACCTCGAACGCGGCGCCAAATGCTCCCCCGACCAGATACTGGTCTTGAGCAGTACGCGCCAGGCGTTGTATCTGTGCGCGCAATTGCTGGTAGACGCCGGCAAGCCGATCCTGATGGAAAACCCCGGCTACTATGGCGCGCGCAAGGCCTTCCAGATCGCTGAAACCAAGGTGATGCCCATTGATGTCGATGAGCAGGGCATCCGTACCGACCTGTTGTACGCCGACCGCAGCGGCGCCAATTGCGTGTATGTCACGCCCTCTCACCAATACCCCACTGGCGCAACATTGCCGCTGGAGCGGCGTCTTGAGTTGATCAATTGGGCGGCGCAAAAAGGCAAGTGGATCATTGAGGACGACTACGACAGCGAGTTCCATTACGACGGGCAACCCACGGCGTGCGTGCAAGGCCTGGACAAGTACCAGCGCACGCTCTACATCGGCACGTTCAGCAAAACCCTCTATCCCGGACTGCGTATGGGGTACATGGTGCTGCCCTGCGAACTGGTGAAGCCCTTTGCCTATGCGCGCAGCATGATGGACGGCCATACTCCGCAAACGCTGCAACTGACGCTGGCGCGCTTTATGGAGGACGGCCATTACAACGCGCATGTCCGGGCCATGCGCAAGCTGTATGCCGGACGCCGGTCGATCATGCACGACGCCATCGGCAAGTACTTGAGCACCGTGGTTACCGCCGAACTGCCGCCGGGCGGGTTGCAAATTCCCTGCGTGCTGAAATCCGGATGGTCCGAGGAAAAAACCATCCGCCAGGCTGCCACTGCCGGCGTGCAACTGTCCGGCCTCAGCGGCTTGTACGCGGGCGAACCGAAGCAACAGGGCTGGCTGCTGGGTTACTCCTCCCTGACCGCGTATGAAATAGAAGCCGCCATGTTGCGTCTGGCCAATGCCCTGAAAATCTAATGGCCCAGCGCATAGTTCATCAGCAGCTGCTGGGCCTGGACGACCATCCGTGAGCGCCGGGGCAGCCTGGAATGTTCAACCGTGATGACGGGTTGCGGCTTGGCGGTGGTGAACAAGCTGCGGGCAGCCGCCAGGCGGCCGGTGGGGATGATGTCGGACATCGGAATTCCTTTGCAAAAAAGCGCAGACGGTTAATACGGCAGCCGGAAACGCTTGGTCAGGTCGCTGATACCTTCACGAATCGAGCGTTCAGTGCGGCCGTCGAGGGCACCGCTGCGTACGCCACCGAGCATGGCCAGAATCATGTCGCCGATCTCTCTGAATTCATCGACCCCCATGCCACGCGAAGTGCACGCCGCACTGCCGAGACGAATCCCGGACGTCACGGTAGGCTTGACCTCATCGCCGGGCACGACATTTTTGTTCACGGTAATACCGATTGCCTCCAGCGCACGCTCGGCGATATTGCCCACCAGGCCCCACGGCCGCAGGTCAATCACCCCCAGGTGACAGTCGGTCCCTCCCGACACCACCAACAACCCACCTTCAGCCAATCGGCCGCACAAGGCTTGGGCGTTGGCGACCACAGCGTGGGCATATGCGCCGAAGGCCGGCTGCAATGCCTCGCCCAGCGCCACGGCCTTGGCTGCAACGATATGCATCAGTGCTGCGCCCTGCAGGCCGGGGTACACCGCCGCATTGATCTTCTGCGCAATGGCCTGCTCATTGCTCAGGATCATCCCGCCACGCGGGCCGCGCAATGTGGCATGGGTACTGAGGGTGGTGACATGAGCGAACGGCACGGGAGACGGATACGCACCACCCGCGACCAGCCCGGCAACGTGGGCAATGTCGGCCATCAGGTACGCACCCACCTCGTCGGCAATCGCGCGAAACCGGGCGAAATCCAGCGCCCGTGAGTACGCCGAGGCCCCTGCGATGATCAGGCGTGGACGTTCTTGTCGGGCGATCTGCTCGACCTGATCCATGTCGACCCTGTGGGTCACCGGGTGCACGCCATAGCTGAGGGCCTGAAACCAGCGCCCGGACAAGTTGAACGCTGCGCCATGGGACAGGTGCCCACCGGACTTGAGGTCCAGGCCGAGGATCTTGTCTCCTGGCGCCAGCAGCGCCAGAAACACCGCCTGGTTGGCCTGGCTGCCCGAATGAGGTTGCAGGTTGGCATAGGCACAGCTGAACAACTGCCTGGCCCGTTCGATGGCGAGCTCTTCAATGGCATCGACATTACAGCAACTGGCGTAATAGCGACGCCCTGGGTAGCCCTCGGCATATTTGTTGGTCAGCACCGACCCTTGGGCCTCGAGCACCGCACGACTGACCACGTTCTCAGCGGCGATCAGCTCGATTGACTGCACCTGGCGCTGACGCTCGGCGTCAATGGCGCGCCACACCTCCCCGTCCACCTGCGGCAGCGCAACGCCACTGACCCCTGGCAGCGCGTGGCCCTCCTGATAAGCGAAATGCGGCATGGTCACTCCCTGTGTAAACGCCCGGATAACACGCCGCACTACCCTAGCCGCCCACGGGCCGGCCGACCATACCAGTTCGCTCGGATGTTGCAGACCACTGCACCCAAAGTCCTTGCCACGCGTCTGCGCGGGGGCAGCCGTGAGGAAATCGCCGCCATTTAAAGTGGTCTGGTGGCCTTATGGGTAATGGACTATCGCGCAAGACCATCGCCTCATTAAGCTCTGCGCCGGATTTGCCATGCTCACTACACGGGTTTCGCCATGACGATTCGTATCGGGTTGCTGCCTCAGGTGGCCGCCGCACACTTTGTCAGTCATTTGCACATCATGGTGCTGGCGGCGCTATTCCCCCTGCTTCCGGCTTTTTTCAACGTGGAATATGTGGAACTGGGCCTGGCGTTGAGCCTGTTCAATATCGTCACGGCGTTGGTGCAGGCACCCATGGGGTTTGCCGTGGACCGCTACGGTGCCAGACGCTTGCTGTGCGTCGCGCTGGCACTGGGCAGCAGCAGTTTCCTGCTGATTGCGCTCCTGCCCGGCTACACCTGTTTGTTGATCGGCATGGCGCTGGCCGGTGTCGCCAACGCCATTTATCACCCGGCCGATTACGCCCTGCTGTCGCGCCACATTGACCCCGCCCACATCGGTAAGGCGTTCTCCGTGCATACCTTTGCCGGGTTCCTTGGCGCGGCCGTGGCCCCGGTGTTTTTGCTGAGTATCGCGGTGGCGAGCAACCTGCCCATGGCCTTCGCGGCGGCCGCCCTGGTGGGCTTTTTCGTGCTGGCGCTGTTGTTGATCCCAGGCTCCGCACTGGCCCGAGTCACTCGCGAGTATCGCGCCGCAGACCCGACACCCAGCGGCGCCAGTCGCCTGTCGCTGCTCTCGCCTATGGTGCTCAGCCTGACCCTGTTGTTCGTGCTGCTGAACCTGAGCACCGGCGCGATCGAGAAGTTCTCGGTCGCCGCCCTGATGCAAGGCCAGGGCGTGGCCTTGACCTGGGCCAACTCGGCGTTGACTGCCTTCCTCTTTGCCAGCGCTTTCGGCGTGCTGGCAGGGGGAGCCTTGGCCGACCGGACTCGCCGCCATGGCGTAGTCGCAGCCAGCGCGTTTGCCTTGGCCACCGTGCTGATGCTGCTGGTCGCCACCGCACGCTTGAGCGAGCCCGCGCTGCTGATCGTGCTGGGGGCTGCGGGCTTCCTGACCGGGGTAATCGCACCGTCCCGCGACATGCTGGTACGGGCGGCTGCTCCGAAGGGTGCCGAAGGCAAAACCTTCGGCATCGTCTCCACCGGCTTCAACATCGGTGGCGCC
The DNA here is from genome assembly GCF_055484735.1 of Pseudomonas sp. 15C. Lineage (NCBI taxonomy): Bacteria > Pseudomonadati > Pseudomonadota > Gammaproteobacteria > Pseudomonadales > Pseudomonadaceae > Pseudomonas > Pseudomonas sp. 15C. The sequence goes on from NZ_JBUDGD010000004.1 coordinate 69,775, forward strand.
ATCGGGCCAGTCGGGTTCGGCTGGCTGCTCGACCAAGATCAGCCCAACGCCATTTTCTGGGCCAGCGCCGCCTTCATGTGCCTGACCGTTGTACTGACCCTGATACAGGAGCGGTCCATGGCCAGGACCCGAAAAATGGCGGCCCTCCAAGTGGCATTCAAGTGACCTGAATCAATAACCGCCAGGTGTTTTTGCCGCAGACTTGAAGGGCGCCGTCCCGCATTTATTGCGCTGCACCCCTCGCTTGTGCGGACTCGTTATTTTTGCAAGGACTGCACGGTAAACCCCAACACCAACAGCCGATTCCCTTGGAGTTAAAACATGGAACGTTTGAATTGTGGTACCGATGACGTAGTAAAAAACATGCTGGCCAAACTCTCCACGCTCTGGAAAACCCGCGCGGCCGTCAACAACCCGCAACCGAACTACTGGGGCCTCGCCTTCGATGCCGACAAGCACGACTTCAGTCTGTCGCTGTTACCGTTTCGTCATCACCAGGCCTGGCTCGAAGCCCCTCAGGACCTGCAATCCAAATGCCTGTCCTATGCGTGGGGCATCTACAACCTCAAGACTATCTACATCGAATGCAATGTGGTCGTGCCGGCCTGCGAGGACATTATCAAGACCCCGCCGCCGAGCAACAACCGCGCCCTGCTGCAAGACGTGATGTCTCAGGCACTGCTCGACGAAGCCCTGCACACGCGCATGTCCATCATGGCCTGCAACTATATCTATGACATGCGCAAACTCACCCCGCTGGACTTCAGCGCGTTCAACCTGGTGACCTGGCGCGAGGCGCTCCTGGCCAACTGCACTGCCGAATGGGAGCGACGCCTGACCCGTTTCGGCGTCGCGTGTGCCAGCGAAACGCTGATCACCGACTACCTCAAGACCATGGCCGAGGACGCCAGCACTCAGGCGGTGTGCCATGAGGTCACGCGTACCCACGCCATGGACGAGTGGAGCCATTCCAGCGTCTTCAGCTTCGTCGCTTCCGACATCGTCAATGGCCTGAGCCGCAAGGAACGCGAGTACCTGCGCGCGATCATCCTGCGCACGGTGCAGATGTTCGCCAATAACGAAATGGGCGCATGGTCCACCGTGTTTTCGATGCTGGATTTCCCCCACGCCGGCGAGATCGTGCGTGACGTGGGCGATAACAACGAAATCAGCGTCTACACCGACTCGCTCGAAGCCCTGATAGACCGGATCGGCTTGACCGGCAACGGCCTCAGCAGTGCCGAGCATGCCATTGAAACCCTAGGCGAGAAGGCCCGCGCATGAACGGCATGGCATCCTTCACGGCCCTGTGCGAACACGTAAGCACTGAAACGGCCAACGTAAAAGTCTTCACCCTGCGCGCGGTGGACGCCCCCGTCGAATTCCTCGACAGCCTGGAGGCAGGCAGACACGTGGCCCTGCACGCCGCGGACATGGCGGGCATCTATCACCAACGGTTGTATTCGATCACGCGCAAGCATGGCGTTGACCGGTTCGACATTGCGGTCAAGCGTGAAGGCCATGGCGGGGTTTCGGACCAGTTGCACGCTACGCTGCAAGCCGGCTCAACCACCGCGATGCAGTTTGTCGCAGGTGATATTTCGCTGGAGTCGGTTCTGGGTTGCCGCCAGGTCGGCATGCTCGCCGGCGGCATCGGCATCACCTTGCCGATTGCATTGCTGCGGGGTCTGGCCGTGCGCGCGCAGCGTGGATTGGCGGTGCCCGATGTGAGCCTGCTGCTGTGTGTGCCGTCCATCGCCGAGATTTCGTTTCTACAGGAGTTGCTGGAGCTTGAGCTGACCACATCGTGGTTCTCCTTGCGGGTGTTCGTAACCCGCGAAGCGGTTAACAACAACGGACACTTCATCGCCGGTCGCCCCGAGGTCCAGGACCTGAGTCGGCTGGGTAACCCCGACCGCGTGGTGATCTGCGGCAGCCATGGCTTCGCCCAGGGCATGCGCGAGCACACCCTGGGCATGTTCCCCGCGAGCCGCTTGCTCATCGAGTCATTCACGCCACCAGCCGCGCCGGCCTTCGCCGCTCAGCCGCAGGCTCAAGCCGACGCGACGCTGCGCCTGCATTTGAACCACAACGACCAGGTGCTGGAGCCGGCCGCCGGCAAGAGTTTGCTGGAGATGCTCGAAACCGGTGGCATCGAGGTACGCAGCCTTTGCCGCGCCGGCATCTGCGGTCACTGCCGGCTGAAAGTATCGGAGGGTCACTACACCCTTGAACCCGACTTTTGCCTGACGGAGAAAGACAAGGACGACGGCTACGCCCTCGCCTGCTGCACCTTCCCGCAATCCGGGACGATCAAGGTCGACCTCTCCACCACGGTATGAACACGTAACCTCCTTACTTCAACAACTGGTTTTTTCCATGAAAACTGCCATTGCATTGCGCCACATTCACTTCGAAGACGTTGGCACCCTGGATACCGTTCTCGCCGAAGCAGGCTATACGCTGATTTACCTCGACCCCACGGTCGACGCCATCTACAGCGAGCCGGTGCTGCAGGCCGACTTGTTGATCGTACTCGGCGGCCCGATTGGAGCCTATGACGAGCAGCTGTATCCGTTTTTGCACGACGAATTGAAACTGGTGCGCCAGCGCGTTGCGTCCGGCAATCCCCTGCTGGGCATCTGCCTCGGTGCGCAATTGATCGCCCGGGCCATGCAGGCCGACGTCTACCCGATGGGGGTCAAGGAGATCGGTTTTGCACCGCTGACCCTGACCGCGGCCGGTCAAGACTCGCCGCTCGCCGCACTGATGGACACCCCCGTGCTGCACTGGCACGGTGACCAGTTCGATGTGCCAGAAGGCGCTGTGCTGCTGGCCAGTACCCCGGTAGGTGCGCATCAGGCATTCGCCGTGGGCAACACGATTCTCGGCCTGCAATTTCACCTCGAAGCCGATACCGCCAACATCGAGCAATGGCTGGTCGGCCATGCCAGCGAGCTGGCACAAGCCGGCATCGACCCTGTTGCGTTGCGCAGCGAGGCCCTTCACCTCGGCGACCGCCTGACCCGCGCCGCGAGCCACGTCATGCGGGCCTGGCTGAACAACCTGGGCACCCCGATAAAACACTGATAGCGATCGGGCACCTGCCCAGCGCATTTGCACCGTGTAAACCACCTGAAAAATATCAAGGATGAGGAATCAAAAATGATCGTCGTTTTGTTTGAGTTACAGGCACTGCCAGGCCAGGGCGAGACCTATGTTGACCTGGTCAACAAGCTGACCCCGCTGCTTGAACCCATGGAGGGGTTTATCTCCGTCGAGTGCTTTCAAAGCACGCTCAACCCCAAGAAGGTGATGTCGGTCACCACCTGGCGCGATGAGGAGGCCGTGGTGCAGTGGCGCAACGTGACAGCCCACCTGTCGGCACAGCGCGCCGGACGCGACAAAATCTTCGATGACTACCGCGTGCGCGTGACATCGGTGATTCGCGATTACGGTCTGCGTGATCGCGAACAGGCACCGTACAACGTAGTGGTCGATGGTGAACCCGCCACGGCTGGCGCGGTGGTTTAACGGAGTATCTTTGCCACCTGCCCAACTGCGAGAGATTTATTGTCGGTGGTTGTGGTGAGCCGGGCTCACCACAACCCGCTCTTCGCCATCGATAATCGCGCAACGCCTGTTCGGTCATCCGGTGGACGCCTTTAAATAGAAAAAGCCCCTGAAATCAGGGGCTTTGGCATTGCTGGGAAATCTGTTTTTTAGCGGTGGATAACTTATTCCACTGTCACCGACTTCGCCAGATTGCGCGGCTGATCCACATCCGTGCCCTTGAGCACCGCAACGTAGTACGACAGCAACTGCAGCGGGATCGTGTAAAGGATCGGCGAGAGGATGTCGTGGATGTGCGGCATCTGTACCACGTGGGTGCCTTCGCCATTGGTCATCCCGGCCTTCTCATCGGCGAAGACGACCAGTTCGCCGCCACGGGCGCGGACTTCCTGCAGGTTGGATTTGAGCTTTTCCAACAGTTCGTTGTTCGGCGCAACGGTGACCACCGGCATGTCGTTATCCACCAGCGCCAGCGGGCCGTGTTTGAGCTCGCCGGCCGGGTAGGCTTCGGCGTGGATGTAGGAGATTTCCTTGAGTTTCAAGGCGCCTTCCATCGCCACCGGGAATTGCGCACCGCGACCGAGGAACAAGGTGTGGTTCTTCTCGGCGAACAGTTCGGCGATTTTTTCCACGGTGCTGTCCATCGCCAAGGCTTCGCCCAGGCGGGTTGGCAAGCGACGCAACTCTTCCACCAGCGTGGCCTCAACGCCTTTGGCCAACGTCCCGCGAACCTGGCCCAAAGACAGGGTCAGCAGCAGCAGGCCGACCAATTGCGTGGTGAAGGCTTTGGTCGACGCGACGCCGATTTCGCGGCCGGCCTGGGTCAGCAGGGTCAGGTCGGATTCGCGCACCAGCGAGCTGATGCCGACGTTGCAGATCGCCAGGCTGGCGAGGAAGCCCAGTTCTTTGGCGTTGCGCAGTGCGGCCAGGGTGTCGGCGGTTTCACCCGATTGCGAGATGGTCACGAACAGCGTATCCGGCTGCACCACCACCTTGCGGTAGCGGAATTCGCTGGCGACTTCGACCTGGCACGGGATGCCGGCCAGTTCTTCCAGCCAGTAGCGCGCAACCATGCCGGCGTGATAACTGGTGCCGCAGGCGACGATCTGCACATTGCGCACCTTGGCAAACAGCTCGGCGGCTTGCGGCCCGAACGCTTGCACCAGTACCTGATCATTGCTCAGGCGGCCTTCGAGGGTGCGCTGCACCACTGCTGGCTGCTCGTGAATTTCCTTGAGCATGTAGTGGCGGAACTCGCCTTTGTCGGCGGCTTCGGCACCGTCGGTGTACTGCACGGTCTGACGCTCGACGGCGTTACCGTCGACGTCCCAGATCTGCACGCTGTCGCGTTGAATTTCGGCGATATCGCCTTCTTCCAGGTACATGAAGCGGTCGGTGACCTGGCGCAGCGCCAGTTGATCGGAAGCGAGGAAGTTTTCCCCCAGACCCAGGCCAACCACCAATGGACTGCCACTGCGCGCAGCGACCAGACGATCCGGTTGTTGCGCATTGATCACGGCCAGACCATAAGCGCCGTGCAGTTCCTTGACGGTGGCTTTGAGCGCAACGGTCAGGTCTGGCTGCTGCTTGAGCTTTTCGGTGAGCAGGTGGGCGATGACTTCGGTGTCGGTGTCGGAAGTGAAGACGTAACCGAGCGCCTTCAGTTGTTCACGCAGCGCTTCGTGGTTTTCGATGATGCCGTTGTGCACCACCGCAATGTCACCGGAAAAATGCGGGTGAGCATTACGTTCGCAAGGTGCGCCGTGGGTTGCCCAGCGCGTGTGAGCGATGCCCAGACGACCGGCCAGAGGATGCTCGGTCAGCGCCGCTTCGAGCTCGCTGACCTTGCCCGGCCGGCGCATGCGCGCAAGCGTTGCGTCGTTGGTGTACACCGCCACACCGGCGCTGTCATAGCCGCGGTATTCAAGGCGCTTGAGGCCTTCGAGCAGGATCGCGGTGATATTACGTTCTGCCACTGCGCCGACAATTCCACACATGTTTATTTCTCCTGACTGACAGCCGCGCTAATCACGGTGATACCGCGGGCCTGAAGGTGATCGCGGGCCTCATCGGGCAGGCGATCGTCGGTAATTAGGGTATGGACGCTGCTCCACGGCAGCTCCAGGTTGGGGATCTTGCGGCCGATCTTGTCGGCCTCGACCATGACGATGACTTCGCGCGCCACTTCAGCCATTACCCGGCTCAGACCGAGCAGTTCGTTGAAGGTGGTCGTCCCGCGCACCAGATCAATGCCATCGGCGCCAATGAACAACTGATCAAAATCGTAGGAGCGCAGTACCTGCTCGGCGACCTGCCCCTGAAAGGATTCCGAATGCGGATCCCAGGTGCCGCCGGTCATCAGCAGCACGGGCTCGTGTTCAAGCTCGCTCAAGGCATTGGCGACGTGCAGGGAGTTGGTCATCACCACCAGACCCGGCTGCTGGCCGAGTTCAGGAATCATTGCGGCGGTGGTGCTGCCGCTGTCGATGATGATCCGCGCGTGTTCGCGGATGCGCTGAACCGCGGCGCGAGCAATCGCCTGCTTGTATCTGGAGACACTTTGCGCGGTTTCCGCGACCAGTTCCTGAGGCATGGTGATTGCTCCGCCGTAACGGCGCAGCAATAAACCATGACTTTCGAGCGCGGCCAGATCCTTGCGGATCGTAACTTCGGAGGTTTCGAAGCGCTTGGCCAGTTCATCCACACTGACTTCGCCCTGCTCGGTGAGCAAGGCGAGGATGTTGTGGCGGCGCTGGGGCGTATTGCGTTTCGACATGGCGGCTTATGTTTCGATTCGAAAGATAACGTAAGCAATCAAAACCTATCGAAACAATGTCGTCAAGCCGTTGCGAGAAAAATTCAGAAAAAGACGTGTGGGAGCGAGCCTGCTCGCGAAGGGGTCTCTCAGGCTAGTGAGTACACCTGATCAAACGCTTTCACGAGCGGGCTACCTGAGAACTGTGGATAACTCAGGATTTTTCGATTTTTACTGGCCGCTTCCAGCCATCGATATTTTTCTGCCGCGCCCGACCGACAGCCAGCTGCGCGTTATCCACATTTTGCGTGATCGTCGAACCGGCTGCCGTGGTTGCACCGCTGGAGATATCCACAGGCGCAACCAGCGAATTGTTTGAGCCGATGAACACATCCGCACCCAACACGGTTTTCCACTTGTTGGCGCCATCGTAGTTGCAGGTGATGGTGCCGGCGCCGATGTTGGTGCGCGCACCGATTTCGGCATCGCCCAGATAGGTCAGATGACCCGCCTTCGCGCCCTCGCCCATGTGGGCGTTTTTCAACTCGACGAAGTTACCCACATGCGCGCGAGCTTCAAGCACGGTGCCAGGACGCAGACGCGCGAACGGTCCGGCATCGCTGCCTTCGCCGAGAATCGCACCTTCGATATGGCTGTTGGCTTTGATCACCACGCCTTTGCGCAGGGTGCTGTCCTTGATCACGCAATTCGGGCCAATGACAACATCGTCTTCGATCACCACATTGCCTTCGAGGATCACGTTGATATCGATCAACACGTCTCGACCGACAGTGACTTCACCACGCACATCAAAACGTGCCGGATCACGCAGGGTCACGCCTTGTGCCATCAAACGACGACCGGCGCGCATCTGGTAATGACGCTCGAGTTCGGACAGTTGCTTGCGATCGTTGGCGCCCTGCACTTCCATCGGGTCATGTGGTTGTTCGGTGGCTACCACCAGACCATCGCTGACCGCCATTTCGATCACGTCGGTCAGGTAGTACTCGCCTTGGGCGTTGTTGTTCGACAGGCGGCTCATCCAGTCCGCGAGGCGATTGGCCGGCACGGCGAGAATGCCGGTGTTGCCTTCGGTTATCACGCGTTGGGCTTCGCTGGCATCTTTGTGTTCTACGATGGCGGCCACCTTGCCGTCGGCATCACGCACGATGCGGCCATAACCGGTCGGGTCGTCGAGTTCGACGGTGAGCAAGCCCATCTGACCAGGCACCACGTGCTTGAGCAAACGCTGCAAGGTTTCGACTTCGATCAACGGCACGTCGCCGTAAAGGATCAACACGGTGTCGGCAGTAATGAACGGCACCGCTTGTGCCGTGGCGTGGCCGGTACCGAGTTGTTTGTCCTGGAGGACGAAATTCAGATCGTCGGCCGCCAGGCGCTCACGCACCACATCGGCGCCGTGACCGATCACCACATGAATACGTTGCGGGTCCAGTTGACGGGCGCTGTGGATAACATGACCCAGCATGGAGTCGCCGGCAATCGGGTGCAGCACCTTCGGCAAGGCAGAACGCATGCGGGTGCCTTGGCCGGCCGCGAGGATAACGATTTCAAGAGACATGACTGGCTACCAATCCTGGGTGGTCAGCGACTGCGACCGGTTTACGGGAATTCGGAAAAGAAAAAAGGGTAGCCGAGGCTACCCTTTTTTATCAATCGCACAACAAGCGGCTGACGGATTAACCGCCAAACTTCTTGCGGATCTGCTGGACGGTGCGCAGTTGAGCTGCAGCCTCGGCCAGACGTGTGGCAGCGGCGCCGTAATCGAAGTCCGCGCCTTTTTCGTTCAGGGCATTCTCGGCAGCCTTGAGAGCTGCCTGAGCCTGAGCTTCATCCAGGTCGGCGGCACGTTGCACAGTATCGGCAAGCACCTTGACCATGTTCGGCTGAACCTCGAGGAAACCACCGGAGATGTAGAACACCTCGGCTTCCCCGCCTTGCTTGATCAGGCGGATCGGACCCGGCTTGAGATTAGTGATCAGCGGCGCGTGACCCAGAGCGATACCAAGATCACCCAGTGCACCGTGCGCAATCACCATCTCGACCAGGCCGGAAAAGATTTCCCCTTCCGCGCTGACGATATCGCAATGGACTGTCATAGCCATCTGATTGCCTCAACCTAAATTAGCGCCCGTTGCCGGGCGCCGGGATTACAGTTTCTTGGCTTTCTCGATCGCTTCTTCGATGCCGCCAACCATGTAGAACGCTTGTTCTGGCAGGTGGTCGTAGTCACCGTTGAGGATGCCTTTGAAGCCAGCAATGGTGTCTTTCAGGGAAACGTATTTACCCGAAGCACCGGTGAAGACTTCAGCCACGAAGAACGGCTGCGACAAGAAGCGCTGGATCTTACGAGCACGGTTAACCAACTGCTTGTCGGCTTCCGAAAGCTCGTCCATACCCAGGATCGCGATGATGTCCTTCAGCTCTTTGTAACGTTGCAGAACGTACTGAACGCCGCGAGCGGTGTCGTAGTGGTCCTGGCCGATCACGTTCGGGTCCAGCTGGCGCGAGGTCGAATCCAGTGGATCTACCGCCGGGTAGATACCCAGGGAAGCGATGTCACGGGACAGAACGACGGTGGCGTCCAGGTGAGCGAAGGTGGTCGCTGGCGACGGGTCGGTCAAGTCGTCCGCCGGTACGTATACCGCCTGGATCGAAGTGATCGAACCTTCCTTGGTCGAAGTGATACGTTCCTGCAGAACGCCCATCTCTTCAGCCAGGGTCGGCTGGTAACCTACTGCCGAAGGCATACGGCCCAGCAGTGCGGATACTTCAGTACCGGCCAGGGTGTAACGATAGATGTTGTCGACGAACAGCAGAACGTCGTTACCTTCGTCACGGAACTTCTCGGCCATGGTCAGGCCGGTCAGGGCTACGCGCAGACGGTTTCCCGGCGGCTCGTTCATCTGACCGTAAACCAGTGCCACTTTGTCCAGAACGTTGGAGTCCTTCATCTCGTGGTAGAAGTCGTTACCCTCACGAGTACGCTCACCCACACCGGCGAACACGGAATAACCGCTGTGCTCGATGGCGATGTTACGGATCAGTTCCATCATGTTTACGGTTTTGCCTACACCGGCACCACCGAACAGACCGACTTTACCGCCCTTGGCGAACGGGCAAACCAGGTCGATAACCTTGATGCCGGTTTCCAGCAGGTCGTTGCCGCCCGCTTGCTCGGCGAACGAAGGTGCAGGACGGTGAATGCCCCAGCGCTCTTCGGTGTCGATCGGGCCAGCTTCGTCGATCGGGTTGCCGAGGACGTCCATGATCCGGCCCAGGGTCGCTTTACCGACCGGTACGGAGATGGCTGCGCCAGAGTCGCTGACTTCCAGACCGCGCTTCAAGCCCTCGGTGGAACCCATCGCAATGGTACGAACCACGCCGTCGCCCAGCTGCTGCTGAACTTCCAGAGTGGTTGCGGCCGCGCTTTGTACAGTCAGCGCGTTGTAGATGCTCGGTACGCTGTCGCGTGGAAATTCCACGTCGATAACGGCGCCGATGATTTGAACGATACGTCCGCTACTCATAGCTGGATCCTCTGAATATTTGAACCGTTAAACCGCGGCAGCGCCGCCGACGATTTCCGAGATCTCTTGGGTGATCGCAGCCTGACGCGCCTTGTTGTAGATCAGCTGCAAATCGCTGATCAAATCACCGGCGTTGTCGGTAGCGTTCTTCATCGCGATCATCCGCGCAGCCTGTTCAGCCGCGTTGTTCTCGACCACCGCCTGGTAGACCTGCGACTCGACGTAACGGACCATCAAGCCGTCAAGCAGCTCTTTGGCATCCGGTTCGTAGAGATAGTCCCAGTGGTGTTTGAGATCCTGATCCGGGGTGGCCACCAGTGGAATCAACTGCTCCACGGTAGGCTGTTGCGTCATGGTGTTGATGAACTTGTTGGACACCACGGACAGGCGGTCAATACGGCCGTCCAGGTAGGCATCCAGCATCACCTTGACGCTGCCGATCAGATCATTGATCGACGGCTCTTCACCCAGGTGGCTGATAGCTGCAACGACGTTACCGCCGAAGTTGCGGAAAAAGGCCGCACCCTTGCTACCAACGACACACAGATCGATCTCGACGCCGTTTTCGCGGTTTACCGCCATGTCCTTGACCAGGGCCTTGAACAGGTTGGTGTTCAAGCCGCCGCACAGACCACGGTCACTGCTCACGACGACATAACCGACGCGCTTGATTTCGCGGTCGATCATGAACGGGTGGCGGTATTCCGGGTTGGCGTTGGCCAGATGCCCAATTACCTGGCGGATACGCTCCGCATAAGGACGGCTAGCAGCCATGCGCATTTGTGCCTTGCGCATTTTGCTGACCGCCACTTTTTCCATGGCGCTGGTAATCTTTTGCGTGCTTTTGATGCTCGCAATCTTACTGCGAATCTCTTTTGCGCCTGCCATGTAACACCTATCAGGTTAGCAAGCGGGAGCCTCGCGGCTCCCGCTGCGGCTTACCAGGTTTGGGTGGCCTTGAACTTCTCGATACCGGCTTTCATGCCAGCGTCGATTTCGTCATTGAAGTCACCTTTAACGTTGATCTTCGCCATCAAATCGGCGTGATCGCGGTTGAAGAAAGCAATCAGCGCTTGTTCGAAGCTGCCGACCTTGGCGATTTCAATGTCAGTCAGGAACCCACGCTCAGCGGCATACAGCGACAGCGCCATGTCAGCGATCGACATTGGTGCGTATTGCTTCTGCTTCATCAGCTCGGTAACGCGCTGACCATGCTCAAGTTGCTTGCGGGTCGCTTCGTCCAGGTCAGAAGCGAACTGGGCGAATGCCGCCAGTTCACGGTACTGAGCCAGAGCGGTACGGATACCACCGGAGAGCTTCTTGATGATCTTGGTCTGAGCGGCACCACCCACACGGGATACCGAAACACCGGCGTTCACTGCAGGGCGGATGCCCGAGTTGAACATGGCCGATTCCAGGAAGATCTGACCGTCGGTGATGGAAATCACGTTGGTCGGAACGAACGCGGAAACGTCGCCAGCCTGGGTTTCGATGATCGGCAGTGCGGTCAGGGAACCGGTTTTGCCGGTCACTGCGCCGTTGGTGAACTTCTCTACGTATTCTTCCGAAACGCGGGATGCGCGCTCCAGCAGACGGGAGTGGAGATAGAACACGTCGCCTGGGTAAGCTTCACGGCCTGGTGGACGGCGCAGCAGCAGGGAGATCTGGCGGTAAGCCACTGCCTGCTTGGACAGATCGTCATAAACGATCAGCGCGTCTTCACCGCGGTCGCGGAAGAATTCACCCATGGTGCAACCGGAGTACGGTGCCAGGAATTGCAGCGCAGGAGATTCCGAAGCACTGGCAGCCACGATGATCGTGTTGGCCAGGGCGCCGTTTTCTTCCAGCTTGCGAACCACGTTGGCGATGGTCGATTGCTTCTGACCGATCGCTACGTAGACGCAGAAAATGCCGCTGTCTTTCTGGTTGATGATCGCGTCGATCGCCAGAGCGGTTTTACCGATCTGACGGTCACCGATGATCAGCTCACGCTGGCCACGGCCGACCGGGATCATGGCATCGACAGCCTTGTAGCCAGTCTGTACAGGCTGGTCTACCGACTTACGCCAAATCACGCCTGGAGCAACTTTCTCGACCGCGTCGGTCTCGGTGTTGCCCAGTGGACCTTTGCCGTCAACAGGGTTACCCAGTGCATCGACTACGCGGCCCAGCAATTCCTTACCAACAGGAACTTCGAGGATGCGGCCGGTGCACTTGGCGCTCATGCCTTCAGCCAGCGACTGGTAGGAGCCCAATACCACGGCACCTACGGAGTCCTGCTCCAGGTTGAGGGCCATACCGTAGACGCCGCCCGGAAACTCGATCATCTCGCCGTACATGACGTCGGCCAGACCGTGAATCCGCACGATGCCGTCAGATACGCTGACGACAGTGCCTTCGTTACGGGCTTGGGAGGTCACATCGAGCTTGTCGATGCGGCCCTTGATAATTTCACTTATTTCGGAAGGATTGAGTTGCTGCATTGCTCTGCTGCCCCTTCAAACTCAAGATTTCAATGCTTCGGCAAGTTTCGCGATTTTGCCGCGAATCGAGCCATCGATAACCAGGTCGCCGGCGCGGATCACGACACCACCAATCAAGGCAGCGTCCTCCGCAACTTGCAGGCGCACTTCCCGGTTGAGTCGTGCACTGAGAACCTTGGCGAGTTTGTCTTGCTGTTCTTGGTTCAATGCGAAAGCACTGGTCACTTCAACGTCTACCGATTTCTCTTGTTCGGCCTTGTACAGGTCGAACAGAGCGGCGATCTCCGGCAGAAGCAGGAGACGGTCGTTTTCGGCAACGACGTTGATGAAGTTGCGTGCCTTTTCATCAAACTTGTCGCCGCACACGTCAATGAACGTGGCGGCCTTTTCTGCGCTCGTCAGTCGCGGGGCCTTGAGCACGCGCTGCAGGGTGTCGTCTTGCGACACCGCTGCTGCCAGGCCGAGCATGGCTGACCAATTGGCCAGTTGCTGGTGGGCCTGAGCGTGCTCGAAGGCCGCCTTAGCGTAAGGTCGGGCCAACGTGGTCAGTTCTGCCATGATCGCCCTCGCTTAGATTTCAGCAGCCAGTTGGTTAACCAGCTCTGCGTGCGCGTTTTGATCGATTGTGGCACCCAGGATCTTCTCGGCGCCGCCAACAGCCAGCAAGCCCACTTGGGCACGCAGCTTGTCTTTGACGCTGTTCAGTTCCTGTTCGATCTCGGCTTGAGCCTGAACCTTCACACGGTCAGCGTCGATACGGGCTTTTTCAACAGCCTCTTCGACGATCTGGTTACCGCGTTTCTTGGCTTGCTCGATGATTTCAGCTGCCTGAGCTTTCGCTTCGCGCAGTTGCTGACCCGCTTTTTCTTGGGCCAACTCCAGGTCGCGAGCTGCACGGCTGGCAGCGTCCAGACCATCAGCGATCTTCTTTTGACGTTCGTGCAGAGCAGCGATGACCGGAGGCCATACATACTTCATGCAGAACAGTACAAAAATCAGGAACGCAACGGACTGGCCAATCAGGGTCGCATTAATGTTCACGCCAACACCTCGCAGTTACGTTGTCCATCACACCAGATTACTCGGAAGAATCCGGGTAATCAGCCAGCGATCTGACCAACGAACGGGTTCGCAAAGGTGAAGAACAGAGCGATACCAACACCGATCATGGTTACGGCGTCGAGCAGACCGGCAACGATGAACATCTTAACTTGCAGCATTGGAACCATTTCTGGCTGACGCGCTGCGCCTTCCAGGAACTTGCCGCCCAACAGGCCGAAACCAATTGCGGTACCCAGTGCGCCCAGGCCGATCAACAGTGCAACAGCGATAGCGGTTAGACCAACTACAGTTTCCATCTTTCCTCCCGACTTTTACGTCGTATGGTTTAGGTTTTTTAGATTAAAGCGGTAAAACAAATCGTTTCAGGTGCCCTGTGAAGAGCCCCCTCCCGTTTGACCGGGAGGGACATCAGACTAGTCGAGACTGGCCTTAATGGTTTTCTTCGTGCGCCATCGACAGGTAGACGATGGTCAGCATCATGAAGATGAACGCCTGCAGCGTGATGATCAGGATGTGGAACACAGCCCACGCCCACTGCAGAACAACGCCCAGGCCGCTCAGCCAGAGCAGGCCGCTGCCGAACATCACAGCGATCAGAATGAACACCAGCTCGCCGGCATACATGTTGCCGAACAGACGCAGAGCCAGAGAGATCGGCTTGGCAATCAGGGTCACGAATTCCAGCAGGAAGTTCACCGGGATCAGCAGGGCTTGAACGAAGATGTTCTTGCTGCCGAACGGGTGCAGGGTCAGTTCGCCGATGAAGCCGCCGATGCCCTTGACCTTGATGCTGTAGAAAATGATCAGCGCGAACACCGAGAACGCCATGCCCAGGGTCGCGTTCGGGTCGGTAGTCGACACGGCGCGGAACGGGATGTGCGCATCACCGGAGATCAGGATGGCCAGTTGAGGAATCCAGTCGACCGGTACCAGGTCGACGGCGTTCATCAGGAACACCCAGACGAAGATGGTCAGTGCCAGCGGTGCGATCACCGGGCTACGACCATGGAAGCTGTCTTTCACGCTGCCATCGACGAATTCGACCAATACTTCAACGAAGTTCTGCAAAGCACCCGGCTGACCCGACGTTGCCTTCTTCGCCGCCATGCGGAAAAGAAGAACGAAGATCAGACCCAGCGCGACCGACCAGCCGAGGGTATCGACGTGGAAAGCCCAGAAGCCCATTTCCTTGGCCTCTGCTGCGGTGTGGGCAAAGCCCCAGCCGCCGTTGGGTAGCTGACCGAAGGTCAGGTTCTGCAAGTGGTGCTGGATATAGCCCGAAGCGGTTGTTTCTGCCATGGTTGCCTCAAACGCCCTAAGGTCTCGAAAGTCTTGTTCTCATCAGCAGGGGAGCGAACCAGCTGACCGACTGCGTCAGCACGAACACGCCGAATACTGCGATCGGCGCCAGTGGCTTCACACCTGCGAACACCAGTGCAAACAGCACTGCCGTCAAAATCAGTTTGCCTGCCTCGCCGGCATAAAAAGACCGGACGATGGACTGGGCTGCTCGGGCGCCGGAAAACCGAAATGCCCTGTGAGCGAAATAAACATTGGGCAGCAAGGCTATCAGGCCTCCGCAAAGTCCCGAGTATCCGGCAACGACTCCATGCCATTGCCAGAGCGCCAACGCGGCAATCAGCAAAACGACAAATTGAGCCATCAGCACCGGAAAAACCGCCAGGCGATGGAACGGCAGGCGGTTTGGCTTGCGGGTTTCCATCACGTTTGCTCTCCAATGGTCGGCTGCCAGAATTCACTAACTTGGCATAATTTGTGCCGACAAAATGCGCGCAGAGTATAGGGGCGGTTCTGCCCCTATTCAACTGTCAGGTAGTGATTTCCGACTGCGCGCTACATGAGGAAATGTTTCAGCGGATGTGTGCGAGCACACCTTGAAGCTCATCGAGCGAGTTGTAACCAATCACCAATTGGCCCTTGCCCTTCTTCCCGTGGCGAATCTGCACCGCAGAGCCTAGGCGCTCGGCCAGCCGCTGTTCGAGGCGAGCGATGTCCGGATCGGGTTTGGCGGCTTCGACAGGCTCGGGTTTGCCACTCAACCACTGGCGAACCAGTGCCTCAGTTTGGCGCACGGTCAGCCCTCGTGCGACAACATGTCGCGCCCCTTCGACCTGCTGATTGTCCGGCAGACCGAGTAATGCACGGGCATGACCCATTTCCAGATCGCCATGAGACAGCATGGTCTTGATGACTTCAGGCAATGCAATAAGTCGCAACAGGTTAGCCACAGTCACGCGAGACTTACCCACAGCCTCGGCCACCTGCTGCTGGGTCAGCTGAAATTCCTGCTGCAGCCGTTGCAAGGCCACGGCCTCTTCGATCGGACTCAAGTCTTCGCGCTGGATGTTCTCGATCAGCGCGATGGCGATTGCGGTTTCATCAGGCACATCGCGGACCATGGCCGGGATGGTTTCCTGGCCAGCCTGTTGACTGGCGCGCCAGCGACGCTCACCGGCGATGATTTCGAAGCGGCCACCACCAATCGGACGCACCACGATCGGTTGCATCACGCCTTGGGCTTTGATCGAAGACGCCAGTTCTTCCAGCGCCTGCGGATCCATGTCCCGGCGCGGCTGGTATTTGCCGCGCTGAAGCAGGTCCAGCGGCAAATGCTGCAATTCCCGGGTATCAGCCTGCGCGGCCTGTTCTTCCAGGGCGCTGACTGTCGGACCGCTCAGCAGTGCATCCAGTCCACGTCCGAGACCTCGTTTCTTGACGGCCATGGGGATTCCTTAAGTTGGCTGGGCAGCGGCGATGCGTGAATTTTTGCGCTGACGGCGAACCATCTCGCCCGCGAGGGCCAGATAGGCCAGCGCGCCGCGCGACTGCTTGTCGTAGGCCAGTGCCGGCATGCCGTAGCTTGGCGCTTCGGCCAGACGGATGTTGCGCGGAATCACCGTGTCGTAAAGCTGCTCGCCGAAGTGTTCCTTGAGCTGCGCCGACACATCGTTCATCAGGCTCAGGCGCGGGTCGTACATGGTCCGCAACAGACCTTCGACTTTCAGGTTCGGATTCAGCAGTTCAGCGATGCGCTTGATGTTATCCACAAGGTCGCTCAAGCCTTCGAGCGCGAAATACTCGCACTGCATGGGGATAATTACCCCGTCGGAGGCGACCAGCGCGTTCAGCGTGAGCATCGACAGCGACGGCGGGCAGTCGATCAAAATGTAATCGTAGTTGTCGCGGATCGGCGCCAGCGCGCTACGCAGACGGCTTTCCTTCATCTGCATTTCCAGCAGCACCACTTCGGCCGCCGTCAGATCGCGGTTGGCCGGCAGCAGTTGATAACCGCCATGCTCGGAAAAATGCATGGCCTGGCTCAGATCGCATTCACCGATCAGCAGGTCGTAGACCGAATTTTCCAGGCCGTGTTTATCCACACCGCTACCCATGGTGGCGTTGCCCTGTGGATCGAGATCGATCAGCAGCACCCGGCGCTTGGTCGCGACCAGCGATGCTGCGAGGTTGATACAGGTGGTGGTCTTGCCCACACCACCCTTCTGGTTCGCTATCGCGAATACCTTAGCCATTCTTGCTTGTGTTCCCAATCATGCCGTGCGGCGCAGTATCAGCAGATGGCGTTGGCCTTGGCAACCGGGTACGGCCAGGGCGTGTTCGCTATCGAGTTTGAAGTCTGCCGGCAATGCTACCAGCTCATCGGCCGGATGAACGCCCTTCATTGCCAGCCAGCGTGTATCAGCATCGCCCAGGTGACGAGTCCAGTTACTGAAATTCTCCATGCTGCTGAACGCCCGGGAAATGATCCCGTTAAATGGCTGCGCAGGCTGGAACGCCTCTACACGACTGTGGATAACTTGCAGGTTATCCAGTTTGAGTTCGAGTTTGACCTGTGTCAGGAAGCGGGTTTTCTTGCCGTTGCTGTCCAGGCAGGTCACCTGCGAATCCGGAAACAGGATCGCCAACGGAATCCCCGGCATGCCGCCGCCACTGCCGACGTCGAGCCAGCGGCCGTTTTCGATGAACGACATCACGCTCAGACTATCGAGTAAGTGACGCGAGACCATTTCATCCGGATCGCGCACAGCGGTGAGGTTGTAGGCCTGGTTCCATTTAATCAACAGGGCCAGATAACCCAGCAGCAACTCATGCTGGGCTTGCGTGAGCTCGACACCGAGCGCGCGGGCTCCTGTGGATAACTCTTCGGCGTGCTGCGAAGTGACCTTAGAACTCAAGCGCTTTGCTCCAACTGACGGCCCGCGCCGCGTTTTTTCAAATGAATCATCAACAGCGAAATGGCTGCCGGGGTCACACCCGGGATCCGCGAAGCCTGGCCGAGCGTCTCGGGGCGAGTCGCGCCCAGCTTGCTCTGGATCTCCTTGGAGAGACCGGAAATATTGGTGTAATCGATATCCACAGGCAGTTTGGTGTCTTCGCTGGCGCGCAAACGGGCGATTTCATCCTGCTGACGATCAATGTAACCGGCGTACTTGGTCTTGATTTCGACCTGCTCGGCAACCTGCGGATCTTCAGCGCCGTTGCCGGTTACCTCGACCAGACCCGCGTAATCGATTTCCGGTCGGCTCAGGAGGTTGAGCAAGTTGTATTCGTGGGTCAGTGGCGTGCCGAATTTCTCGGCAATTGCATCGCCCTGTTGCGTATTGGGTCGCACCCAGGTGCTTTTCAGGCGCTGTTCTTCCAGATCAATGCTTTCGCGCTTCTTGCAGAACGCCGCCCAACGCGCGTCATCGACCAGGCCCAGCTCCCGGCCTTTTTCGGTCAGACGCAGGTCGGCGTTGTCCTCGCGCAGGATCAGGCGGTACTCGGCGCGGGAAGTGAACATGCGGTACGGCTCTTGAGTACCCAGGGTGATCAGATCGTCGACCAATACACCGATGTACGCTTCATCGCGGCGCGGGCACCAGGCTTCTTTGCCCTTGGCGCGCAGCGCCGCGTTGGCGCCAGCGAGCAAACCTTGTGCACCGGCTTCTTCGTAACCGGTAGTGCCGTTGATCTGACCGGCAAAGAACAGACCGCCAATCACCTTGGTTTCCAGACTGTACTTGAGGTCGCGAGGATCGAAGTAGTCGTACTCGATCGCATAACCCGGACGCACGATGTGCGCGTTTTCCATGCCGCGGATCGATTGCACGATCTGCAATTGCACATCGAACGGCAAGCTTGTGGATATCCCGTTCGGGTACAGCTCATGAGTGGTCAAACCTTCCGGTTCGATGAACACCTGATGGCTTTCCTTGTCGGCAAAGCGGTGGATCTTGTCTTCGATCGACGGGCAGTAACGCGGGCCGATGCCCTCGATTTCGCCGGCAGCGGAATACATCGGCGAACGATCGAGGTTCGCCGCGATGATTTCGTGGGTGCGAGCATTGGTGTGGGTAATCCAGCAGCTGACCTGGCGTGGATGCTGTTCCTTGTTGCCCATGAACGACATCACCGGGATCGGCGTATCGCCTGGCTGCTCGGTCATCACCGAGAAATCCACAGACTTGCCGTCGATACGCGGCGGGGTGCCGGTTTTCAAGCGGCCGACGCGCAGAGGCAGTTCACGCAAACGGTGCGCCAGCGCGATCGACGGCGGATCACCGGCGCGACCGCCGGAAAAATTCTGCAAACCGATGTGGATAAGTCCACCGAGGAACGTACCGGTGGTCAACACCACGGAATCGGCCAAGAAGCGCAGACCCATTTGCGTGACAACACCACGGACCTGTTCCTGCTCGACGATCAGGTCATCAGCCGCCTGTTGAAATATCCACAGGTTCGGTTGGTTTTCCAGGATTTCGCGGACAGCCGCTTTGTACAGAAGTCGGTCGGCCTGCGCACGGGTCGCCCGTACGGCCGGGCCTTTGCGGCTGTTCAACACGCGAAACTGGATACCACCCAAATCGGTAGCCATGGCCATCGCGCCGCCGAGGGCATCGATTTCCTTGACCAGATGGCTTTTGCCAATGCCACCGATGGCCGGGTTGCAACTCATGGCACCGAGGGTTTCCACGTTATGCGTCAGCAACAGGGTTTTTGCCCCCATACGTGCTGAGGCCAGTGCTGCCTCGGTACCGGCATGACCGCCGCCGATGACGATCACTTCAAAACGGGAAGGGAAATCCACCACGCACCTCGTGCCTGCTTAATAGGTCATTCAGGAAATAGTTTGAGCTCAGGTTTCTGGACCTGGTCGGCAAGTATAGGGACTTCGCCCTTTCTAAAGAACCCTTTGCACAAAATTTAACCAGCTGTGGAGAACTCGCGGTTAAAAGAATAAAAAAGAGAGAAATTTATAAAACTTTGTTTTTATGTTTATTCTTACTGACCATGGTTTCTGTGGATAGATCGCTACAGGCCATTATTTACGTGCTGTACAGAGATTCAAAACCCTGTGCTCATGTGCCAATGAGGGCATTGGATAAGCCTCGTAAGCCTGTGGATGAAAGGGTGTGTTATCCACAGAGGGGTTTATATCCAGTTTCGAAGCCCTGTTATCAACCGATCTCAGGGGCAGTTATTCACAGGGCTTAATCCACAGAAAACGTCCAAACGATGCATACAGAACGCAAAAAAAAGGCGCCACCAAGATAGCGGTGACGCCCATGCAAGCATTGGAGAGGAAATGAAAGGGCTATTGTGAGAGAACGTAACAGGGGCTAATAATAGGCATTATCATTAACTCACCACTTTCTCCCATGTCCCTACTCGCCCATACCGCTGCGATCGAGCAAATCTACGAGCAACACCATTCGTGGCTCTACGGCTGGCTCAAGGGCAGATTAAATGACGCGGGCGATGCGGCGGACGTCGCGCATGACACGTTTGTGCGGATTCTGGCGGCCCGCAATGCGGCGCATATCCGCGAGCCGAGGGAGTATCTGGCCACCATCGCGCGCGGCCTGGTGATTGACCGATATAGAAGAAGCGCCATCGAGACTGCCTATCTGCAGGCTCTGGCAACCAGACCTGAGGCCAGCGCAATCAGTGAAGAAGACCGAGCGTTGATCATCGAAACCCTGATGGCTGTGGATAAAGCCCTGGCAGGCCTCGGTGCGCGAACCCAGCGGATCTTTATGCTTTCCCAGATTGAAGGCCTGACTTATCAACAGATTGCCGTGCAACTGCAGGTTTCGCTGACAACGGTGAAGAAGCACATGATTCGCGCCCTGACAGAATGTGCCCTGATCATGGCGCAGCATTGATGGCCATCGCACCCGACCGCCAGGTTTTCGAAGCGGCCGCCAGCTGGTACGTGCAATTTCAGGCAGAGCCGCCAACGCTTGCCGAAAAAAACGCTTGGCAGTTGTGGATAGATAGCGATCCTGCGCATCTGGCGGCATGGAACCAAGTGGAACAACTGCAGCGTCACCTCGGCACCCTTCCGCAGGACTTGAAACGTCGCGCCCTGAGTACCGGACAACAACGACGCCAGGTGGTGAAGCTATTGCTGCTCGCTGCAGGAACCGGGTTCGTTGGCTGGAATGTTCAGCAACACACTTCCTTGGGGAATGTCTGGGCCGACTATAAAACCGAGGTCGGTCAGCGTCGCAACCTGCCATTGGCCGACGGCAGCCAGATTCAGCTCAATACCGACACCGCGATCGATGTGTCTTTCACTGCGACACAACGGCTGATTCGCCTGCGCTCGGGCGAGATCCTGATTCAAACCGGCAAGCTTGGCGATCAACGGCCGTTTTGTGTCGAAACCCAGGATGGTCGGATACAAGCGCTGGGCACGCGTTTTTCGGTTCATCAGTTACCGGGCGCAACCCGGGTGGGTGTGCTCGAAGATCGGGTCAGCGTTCAGCCCGCTGATGTCTCAGCGGCCGCGAGAATCTTGCAGGCAGGCGAAGGTGCAGATTTCGACCGTCGGCATATCGGACTCATTCAGCCCTTCACCTCATCACAAGTGGCATGGAGCAACGGCCAGTTGATCGTCCTCGATGCGCGGCTGGGCGATGTGATCGATGAGCTGCAACGCTATCGTCGCGGTGTCCTGCATTGCGACGCTCGTGCCAGGGATCTGCGCGTGTCCGGTACATTTCGGCTTGATTCCACCGATGCCGTGTTGGCCAATCTACAGGCTTCGTTGCCGATCAACGTGCGTTACTTCACTCGTTACTGGGTCTCGCTCAGCCACCGCGCTTGATCGACACCAGACCTTGGGAAAAATAAATCGACACCGGGGTTATCTTTTTTTGCCCTGAACCGGCCCTACAGGTAATCGCGATCAACGCGGCTCGTTGCCACCTTCAGGGCTTATCCACACATGCGTCTTCCTACGTATCGTCAGCGCTTCTCCTGCCACTATCTTGCTTACAGCCTATTGATGACCAGTGCCGCGTCTTGTCTGGTGATGCCCGCTGGCGCCTCCGCGGCGAGCAGCACTCAGCGTTATGTCATTGCCGCAGGCCCGCTGGATAAAGCCCTCAGCCAGTTCGCCTCCGCTGCGAATGTGATTTTGTCCTTCTCGCCGCAACAGACGCAGCGCTTGTCCAGTGCCGGGCTGAACGGCAGTTTCAGCATCGAACAGGGTTTTGCCCAACTGCTGCAAGGCTCCGGACTGCAAGCCGTGCCGCAGGTACCGGGCAGCTACATTCTGCAAGCGTTGCCAAGCGCTGATTCGCTGGAACTGGCCCCGACCAACATCAACGCTCAGTTGGCCAACCCGATGGACCTGGATTACGCCGCTGACGTCGGCTACAAGGCGCAGAACAGCCGGATCGGTACGAAAACCAGTACGCCGCTGTCGGAAACGCCGCGCTCTGTGTCTGTCGTCACCGCCCAGCGCATGAAAGATCAGAAATCTCAGACACTCACCGAAGTGCTTGGCTACGTACCCGGAATCTTTGCCCCGCCGTTTGCGGCAGGCGACAGTCTGGCGGGAGACCTGTTTTTCATTCGCGGTTTCAACGCCACCGATTACGGCTACGGTCTGCTGCGTGATGGACTGCGCGTACAGGGCAATCGGTATGACACCAGCACTGAGCCTTACGGACTGGAGCGGGTCGAAGTATTCCGCGGCCCGTCGTCGCTGTTGTATGGCGAAAACGCCCCCGGCGGTCTGGTCAATCTGGTCAGTAAACGCCCGACCGCTGCGCCTCAAGGCGAAGTGCAACTGGGCTATGGTTCGAACAATCGCCGGCAGATCGGCGTCGACGTGTCGGGGCCGCTCAACGACAGCGGCAACATTCTCGGGCGCGTGGTGATGCTTGGGCGCAAATCCGACACCCAGACCGATCATGTCCCGGATGACCGAATCTACATCGCTCCTTCGCTGACCCTGAACTTTGACGATTTCAACACGCTGACGCTGCTGGCCAACTACCAGAAGGATCACACCAACATGGAACTCGGCCTGCCGGCGGCCGGGACATTGCTGAGCAACCCCAACGGCCGGTTACCCAAAGACACGATGCTCGGCGATCCGGACTGGAATACCTTCGAACGGGAAACCTGGAGTACCGGTTACGAGTTCAGCCATTCCTTCAACGATGACTGGCAGTTCCGCCAGAACTCGCGCTATATGCAGTCGCGTATTACTCGGCATGAAACCTGGCCAGGCAACCTGAACAATGGCGGGTACGGCACGCGATTGAACATGACCGCATACGATCGCTTCAACAAGTCGATGGTCTATTCGCTGGATAACCAGTTGGAAGGAAAATTCCAGGTCGGGGGGCTGGAGAACACCATGCTGTTCGGCGCCAGCTACGACCGCACCTCGTTCAATCAGGACTGGAACGCCGGCATCGTCGGGCCGATCAATGTGTATAACCCGGTTTATCTGCGCGACCCGACCACGCCGATTGCGGTGCAAAACACCTTGCTCGAGCAACAGATGAAAGGCGTTTATGCACAGATCCAGAGCAAGTACGACCGTTGGCTGTTTTTGCTCGGTGGCCGGCAGGACTGGGTCGACAGTGATTTCCGCGACAAGGTGGCCACAGGCAGCAACACCAGTTCCGAGGACAAGAAGTTCACCTATCAGGGCGGGGTGATGTATCAGTTCGACAACGGCATGACGCCGTATGTCAGCTATTCCACCTCGTTCGTGCCGGTACAGCAGATTTCCAACGCCGGCACACCGCTCGATCCGATCACCAGCAGCCAATACGAAGTGGGCCTGAAGTACGAGCCGATCGGCTGGGATACCGCATTCACCGCGTCGGTGTATGACCTGCGCAAAAAAGACGACACCTACTTCGACTCGACGACGTCGAGCTATCGCCAGGTGGGCGAAAGCCGTTCCAAAGGTGTCGAGTTGGAGCTCAACAGCAATCTGACCCAAAACCTCAATGTTACGGCTGCTTACACCTACACCGATGCGCGCATCACCAAAGATGCAGCAACCTCACTGGTCAAAGGTCAGCAGATGACAGGCGTGCCGCGCAATCAGGCGTCGGTCTGGGCCAAATACCGCTTCCTTGATGGCGATCTCAAAGGCTTGTATGTGGCGGGCGGCGTGCGTTACTTCGACAGTGCGTTCGCCTACACCTCGCCGTCTCTCTACGCCAAGCTGGATGCCGGCGATGTCACGCTGGTCGATGCAGCGATCGGTTATCAGATCGATAGCCACTGGAGCGTGGATCTCAACGCGAAAAATCTTTTCGCCAAGGACTATGTATCGGGCTGCAACGATGCCGGGCGCTGCTATTGGGGCGAAGACCGCACCATGCTCGGTACAGTGTCTTACAACTGGTAAAACCAAAAAGGCCTGTGGATAAATTGTCCACAGGCCCTTTTTATTTACCAATGCAGAAGCTGGAAAAGATCCGTCCCAACAAGTCATCGGAGCTGAACGCCCCGGTGATTTCACCCAACGCATGCTGGGCCTGGCGCAAATCCTCGGCGAGCAATTCGCCGGCGCCCGCCAATGTCAGCTGGGCACGGCCGTGTTCCAATGCCGCGCTGGCATGGCGCAGGGCTTCGAGATGCCGACGTCGCGCACTGAAACTGCTTTCCGATGTTTGCTCGTAACCCATGCAGGCTTTGAGATGGTCACGCAGTAAATCCAGGCCGTCACCGGCAGATTTGGCACTCAGACTGATGGTCACATGGCCGTCTTCACTGGTTTCCAGAGCAATTGCTTCCCCGGTCAGGTCGGCTTTATTGCGAATCAGGGTGACTTTGGCCGGATCCGGCCGGGTTTCGAGGAATTCCGGCCACAGGGCAAACGGGTCCTGCGCTTCCGGTGCGGTCGCATCAACCACCAACAACACGCGATCAGCCTCACCGATCGCCTTTAATGCCCGCTCGACGCCGATCTTTTCCACATGATCATCGGTATCACGCAGACCGGCAGTGTCGACAACGTGCAGCGGCATGCCATCGATGTGGATATGTTCGCGCAGGATATCCCGGGTAGTGCCAGCAATCTCGGTGACGATGGCGGCTTCCCGACCGGCCAGTGCATTCAACAGGCTGGATTTGCCGGCATTGGGTCGACCGGCGATCACGACTGTCATGCCATCACGCAACAGTGCACCTTGTCCGGCCTCGCGCAGTACTGTGGATAACTCGTTGCGCACTTTATCGAGCATGCTCAACACATGGCCATCGGCGAGAAAGTCGATTTCCTCTTCAGGGAAATCGATAGCGGCTTCGACGTAGATGCGCAGACCGATCAGTTGCTCAGTCAGGTTATGCACACGCTGGGAAAATGCTCCCTGCAATGAACGCAGGGCATTACGTGCGGCTTGAGCAGAACTGGCTTCGATCAGATCGGCAATCGCCTCGGCCTGGGCCAGATCGAGCTTGTCGTTGAGAAACGCGCGCTCACTGAATTCCCCTGGACGCGCCAAGCGGCAACCCAGTTCCAGACAACGCTTGAGCAGCATGTCGAGAACGACCGGGCCGCCGTGTCCCTGCAGTTCCAGCACGTCTTCGCCGGTAAATGAGTTCGGCCCCGGGAAATACAGTGCCAGACCTTCGTCCAGCACCTGCTGATCATCACTGAAAAACGGCCCGTAATGGGCAAAACGTGGTTTCAGTTCGCGACCGCTGATGGCTTTCGCCGCCACGCTGGCCAACGGCCCGGAAATACGAACGATGCCCACACCGCCGCGACCTTGTGCGGTGGCGACGGCGGCGATGGTTTCACGCGGTGTGCTCATAAACCGGAATCCAGACAAAAGTGGCAGATAGCAAAACGCCCCACTAGGGGGCGTTTTGAGTGGTGTTATCCACAGTGCAAGTTACGCCTCGGCTTTTTTCGTCGCCGCTTCGATCTTACGCGTGATGTACCACTGTTGTGCAATCGACAGGCAGTTGTTCACAACCCAGTACAGCACCAGACCAGCAGGGAACCACAGGAAGAAGAAGGTGAAAATGATTGGCATCATTTTCATGACCTTCGCCTGCATCGGATCCGGAGGTGTAGGGTTCAGCTGCTGCTGGATGAACATGGTCGCGCCCATGATGATCGGCAGAATGAAGAACGGATCCTTGATCGACAGGTCGGTGATCCACAGCATGAACGGCGCTTGACGCATCTCCACGCTTTCCAGCAGAACCCAGTACAGCGAAAGGAAAACCGGCATCTGCACGAGGATTGGCAAGCAGCCGCCCAGCGGATTGATCTTCTCTTTCTTGTACAGCTCCATCATGGCTTGCGACATTTTCTGCCGGTCGTCGCCATGTTGCTCTTTCAGCGCAGCCAGTTTCGGCGCAACGGCACGCATACGCGCCATCGATTTGTAGCTGGCAGCCGACAACGGGAA
This sequence comes from Pseudomonas sp. 15C, assembly GCF_055484735.1. NCBI lineage: Bacteria > Pseudomonadati > Pseudomonadota > Gammaproteobacteria > Pseudomonadales > Pseudomonadaceae > Pseudomonas > Pseudomonas sp. 15C. Next base: position 95,906 of record NZ_JBUDGD010000004.1, read on the forward strand.
GAAGATCCCTTTGATCAGCATGGTCAGGAAGATGATCGACCAGCCCCAGTTGCCAACAATCGCGTGGATATGTTGCAGCAGCCAGAAGATTGGCTGGGCAATGAACCACAGAATGCCGTAGTCGACGGTCAGTTCCAGACCAGGGGACAACTCTTTCAACACGGCCTGGCTTTTCGGACCGGCGTACAGCACTGCGCTGGTTTCAACCTTGGCACCTGGTGCAGCGGTCAGAGTAGGACCGGTGTAACCGATGATGTAGTTGCCTTTGCTGTCTTTACGGGTCTGGACGATGTTGTTTTCGCCCTTGGCCGGAATCCACGCAGTCACGAAGTAGTGTTGCAGCCAGGCTACCCAGCCACCGGTGACGGTTTCTTTGAGCTGCGCCTTGTCCATGTCCTTCATGGACACTTTCTTGTACGGCTCCGAACTTGTCCACAGGGCAGCGCCCAGGTAAGTCGCGGTGCCAGTCGCTGTTGTGGACGAAGGGTCCGCGCTTGCGTCGCGTTTCAGCTGAGCGAACATCGCGCCATTCCAGGGCTGAGCGCTCTGGTTATCCACAATGTAGGAAACGGCTACGTCATACAGGCCGCGTTTCAGCGTGAAACGCTTGATGTAGTTGACGCCATCCTTGCTGAATTTCAGGTCAACGACGAGTTGATCCTGACCATCAGCCAGTTGATAGGTCTTCTTCTCCGAGGAGTAGACCGGACGACCGGCCGGATTTGCGTCCGGGCCATTGGTGCCGATCAGACCGCTTTGGGCCAGATAAACACGTTCGCCGCCGTTATCGAACAGCTGGAACGGCACATCAGGACGATCCTGACGACGCGGATACAGAGGCAAGGTCAGTTGGGCAACATCGCCACCTTGTGGATCGATCGCGAGATCGAGCACGTCGGTTTTGATCTGGATCAGATCCTTGCTGGCGGCTACCGGTGTTTCGGCAGGTGCGCTGGTATCGCTGGCGGCACGCGGAATATCGTCACTGGCGGCAGCATTGGTGCCAGTGGCGGTGTCCGGCAAACCGGATGTAGTCGTACTGGAAGCAACATTCTGAGTCGGCAGGGCAGCCTGGCCATAGTCCTGGTTCCATTTAAGAACCATAACGTAGGACACGATTGCCAGGGCGACGATCAGGATCGTGCGTTTGATATCCATGATTACTCGGCCATCGAAGAAGAACGGGAGGTAGGGATAGGCGGAACCGGGTCATAACCACCGGGATTCCACGGATGACAGCGACCTAAACGACGAAAGGTCAGCCAGCCACCGCGCAGAAGGCCATGATTTTCAATGGCTTCATACGCGTAGCAGGAACAACTGGGGTAGAAACGACAGTGGCTGGCCATCAAAGGACTAATGGCATAGCGATAAAACTGGATCGGAACGAGGGCCAGTTTACGCATCTGGACTGTCTACCCCTACAGTTTCGGTTTTGACTGCCGGAACCGGCTTGTTACGAGCCAGACGCTTCCAGAGTTTGCCGAAATGCTGAATCAATTCGGGGTTTTCTACATCGCCCAGACCTTTGCGCGCGACGATAACGATGTCCCAGCCGACCAGTGAATCCTGGTGCAGACGGAACGATTCGCGCATCAAACGTTTGAGGCGATTGCGCTCAACGGAGAGCTTGACGCTCTTTTTCCCGATAACCAGCCCGAGACGGGGGTGATCGAGATCGTTGTCGCGTGCAAGGAGCAGGAGATTTTTCCCCGGAACCTTGCCGGTAGGGGAGTCAAAGACTGCCTTGAAATGCCGGGGGGTAAGCAGACGCTTTTCCCGACTGAAGTCCTGACTCACCTCCAGTACCGGATTATCAAACTGCCAGACGCGCACGACCTTTGGCGCGACGACGCGACAGGACTGCGCGGCCGTTCTTGGTAGCCATGCGAGCACGGAAACCGTGGGTACGAGCGCGTTTGATAGTGCTTGGTTGGAAAGTACGTTTCATGTCGTGTTACCTGGTTCGTCCACAACGGGCCGGAATGGCCCCCGTTTTAAGAGACCGGGGATTCTAGAGAAAGCAAGCCTTCAGGTCAATTTCCAACCAGCGTTTCCTTATAAATAGATCTCCCGGAGGTTTCCGTCTGAAAGACTGTCCGCCAGACATAAAAATAAAGAAGGGAATTATTTAAAGCTTTTCTGTAAAGCTTGTTAAAGCTAGGCGATGCCTCCTCTGTGGATAAGTGGCAGGGCACCTTTATTTACCTGGTGTACAGAGAATGACAACTACAGTGGAAAACCGTGTTCAGCCTGTGCTGCGCTGTCGGATAACCTGTGTGTGGAATGGTTGGTTATCCACAGGCGCGTTATCCACCGAGTTCAACCCCCAGTTGTCCAGTGCCCTCAAGGGCGGTTATCCACAGAGCTTATTCACTAACCGTTGGTCGCCTTTTATCGATCCAGACTGCTGACAATTGATGAATGCCGGGCAACCTGCGTGTGGATAAGTGGACGGCTCGCCGCTACAATGGCCGCTTGTTTTTGCCTCACCGGCTTTCAACTTAGGGGATATCCGTGTCAGTGGAACTTTGGCAGCAGTGCGTGGAGCTTTTGCGCGAGGAGCTGCCTGCCCAACAATTCAACACCTGGATCCGTCCACTACAGGTCGAAGCCGAAGGCGACGAGTTGCGCGTCTACGCACCGAACCGTTTCGTGCTGGACTGGGTCAATGAAAAGTACCTGGGCCGGGTCATGGAACTGCTGGATGAGCATGGCAATGGCATGGCGCCAGCGCTGTCCTTGTTAATAGGCAGCAAACGCAGCTCGGCGCCGCGTGCCGCCCCGAATGCACCGCTGGCTGCGGCGCAGGTTTCTCAGGCACAGGCGAATGCAGCGCCTGCCAACGCGCCGGCCCCTGCTCCGGCGCGTGCGTCGACCAAGCGTGCAACGCAGAAAACCGAGGAAATCAGTGAAGAGCCGTCTCGCGACAGCTTTGACCCGATGGCCGGTGCTGCGTCGCAACAAGCCCCGGTTCGCGCCGAACAGCGCACCGTGCAGGTCGAAGGTGCGCTCAAGCACACCAGCTATCTGAACCGCACCTTCACCTTTGAAAACTTCGTCGAAGGTAAATCCAACCAGCTCGCCCGTGCGGCGGCGTGGCAGGTCGCGGACAACCCCAAGCATGGCTATAACCCGCTCTTCCTTTATGGTGGCGTCGGTCTGGGTAAAACCCACTTGATGCACGCGGTGGGTAACCATCTATTAAAGAAGAACCCGAATGCCAAGGTCGTTTACCTGCATTCCGAGCGTTTCGTGGCCGATATGGTCAAGGCGCTGCAGTTGAACGCCATCAACGAGTTCAAGCGTTTCTACCGATCGGTGGATGCATTGCTGATCGATGACATTCAGTTCTTCGCCCGCAAAGAGCGCTCGCAGGAAGAATTCTTCCACACCTTCAACGCCCTGCTTGAAGGTGGCCAGCAGGTCATTCTCACCAGTGACCGCTACCCGAAAGAGATCGAAGGGCTTGAAGAGCGTCTCAAGTCGCGTTTCGGCTGGGGCCTGACGGTCGCCGTCGAGCCGCCGGAGCTGGAAACCCGCGTGGCCATCTTGATGAAGAAGGCTGACCAGGCCAAAGTCGAGTTGCCGCATGACGCGGCGTTCTTCATCGCCCAGCGTATTCGCTCCAACGTCCGTGAGCTGGAAGGCGCGCTGAAACGCGTAATCGCCCACTCGCACTTCATGGGCCGCGACATCACCATCGAGCTGATTCGCGAATCGCTGAAGGACCTGCTGGCGTTGCAGGACAAGCTGGTTTCTGTGGATAACATTCAGCGCACGGTCGCCGAGTACTACAAGATCAAGATTTCCGATCTGCTGTCCAAGCGCCGTTCGCGCTCGGTAGCGCGCCCGCGTCAGGTGGCCATGGCGTTGTCCAAGGAACTGACCAACCACAGCTTGCCGGAAATCGGCGATGTGTTTGGCGGCCGCGACCATACGACCGTGTTGCACGCCTGCCGCAAGATCAACGAACTTAAGGAATCCGACGCGGACATCCGCGAGGACTACAAGAACCTGCTGCGTACACTGACCACTTGATGAACACCAGCGCAGCTTATTAAGGCAAGGGACTAGACCATGCATTTCACCATTCAACGCGAAGCCCTGTTGAAACCCCTGCAACTGGTCGCAGGCGTCGTCGAGCGCCGACAGACCTTGCCGGTACTCTCCAACGTGCTGTTGGTTGTCGAGGGCCAGCAACTGTCGCTGACCGGTACCGACCTTGAGGTCGAGCTGGTCGGTCGTGTGCAACTTGAGGAGCCGGCCGAAACAGGTTCCATCACCGTGCCTGCGCGCAAGCTGATGGACATCTGCAAAAGCCTGCCCAACGATGCGCTGATCGACATCAAGGTCGACGAGCAGAAACTGGTGGTCAAGGCCGGCCGTAGCCGTTTCACCCTGTCGACCCTGCCAGCCAACGATTTCCCGACCGTTGAAGAAGGTCCGGGCTCGCTGACCTGCAGCCTTGAACAAAGCAAACTGCGTCGTCTGATCGAACGCACCAGCTTCGCCATGGCCCAGCAGGACGTGCGCTACTACCTCAACGGCATGCTGCTGGAAGTTTCTGCTGGCATCATCCGCGCGGTGGCAACCGACGGTCACCGTCTGGCCATGTGCTCGATGCAGGCCGATATCGGTCAGCCGGATCGTCATCAGGTGATCGTCCCGCGCAAAGGTATCCTTGAACTGGCACGTCTGCTCACCGAGCCGGACGGCAATGTCAGCATTGTTCTCGGTCAGCACCATATCCGCGCTACCACCGGCGAATTCACCTTCACTTCGAAACTGGTCGACGGCAAATTCCCGGATTACGAGCGTGTGTTGCCCAAAGGTGGCGACAAGCTGGTGCTGGGCGATCGCCAGGCCCTGCGTGAAGCATTCAGCCGTACCGCGATTCTGTCCAACGAGAAGTACCGCGGCATCCGTCTGCAACTGGCCAGCGGGCAGTTGAAGATCCAGGCCAACAACCCGGAACAGGAAGAAGCGGAAGAAGAAGTGGGCGTTGAATACAACGGCGGCGCGCTGGAAATCGGCTTCAACGTCAGCTACCTGCTTGACGTATTGGGCGTGATGACCACCGAGCAGGTTCGCCTGATCCTGTCCGACTCCAACAGCAGTGCGCTGGTGCAAGAGTCCGACAATGACGACTCGGCTTACGTTGTCATGCCGATGCGTCTGTAATCAGCTAACTCTGAATGTCGTTAAGTCGTGTTTCGGTCACCGCGGTGCGCAATCTGCACCCGGTGACCTTCTCCCCCTCTCCCCGCATCAACATTCTTTACGGCGCCAACGGCAGCGGCAAAACCAGTGTTCTGGAAGCCATTCATCTGCTCGGGCTTGCCCGTTCGTTTCGTAGCACGCGCTTGTTGCCGGTCATCCAGTACGAGCAACTCGCCTGTACGGTATTCGGTCAGGTTGAATTGGCCGAGGGCGGACACAGTGCGCTGGGGATTTCTCGTGATCGCCAAGGCGAGTTCCAGATTCGTATCGATGGGCAGAACGCCCGTAGCGCTGCGCAACTGGCGGAAATCCTGCCGCTGCAGTTGATCAACCCCGACAGCTTCCGCCTGCTCGAAGGCGCGCCGAAGATTCGCCGGCAGTTTCTCGACTGGGGCGTGTTCCACGTCGAACCGCGGTTCATGGCGACGTGGCAGCGTTTGCAGAAGGCCTTGCGCCAGAGAAACTCCTGGCTGCGGCATGGTACACTTGACGCCGTTTCGCAAGCGGTTTGGGACAGGGAACTGTGCCAGGCCAGCGCTGAAATCGATGAATACCGCCGCGCTTATATCACAGCCTTGAAACCGGTCTTCGAACAGACCTTGAGCGAACTGGTTGAGCTCGAGGGTTTGACGCTCAGCTATTACCGAGGCTGGGATAAAGACCGGGAGTTGAGCGCCGTACTTGCCGGTTCCGTGCAACGGGACCAGCAGATGGGGCATACCCAGGCCGGACCGCAACGGGCTGATTTGCGTCTTAGATTGGGCGCACACAATGCCGCGGACATATTGTCTCGGGGTCAGCAGAAGTTGGTGGTCTGTGCACTGCGGATTGCCCAAGGGCACCTGGTCAGCCAGGCCCGCCGCGGTCAGTGTATTTATCTGGTGGATGACTTGCCGTCCGAGCTGGACGAGAGCCATCGCCGCGCGCTGTGCCGCTTGCTGGAAGACTTACGCTGCCAGGTGTTCATCACCTGTGTAGATCACGAATTATTGAGGGAAGGCTGGCAGACGGAAACGCCAGTCGCTTTGTTCCACGTGGAACAGGGCCGTATCACCCAGACCCACGACCATCGGGAGTGAAGGCATTGAGCGAAGAAAATACGTACGACTCATCGAGCATTAAAGTGCTGAAAGGCCTGGATGCCGTGCGCAAACGTCCCGGTATGTACATTGGTGACACCGACGATGGCAGCGGTCTGCACCACATGGTGTTCGAGGTGGTCGACAACTCGATCGACGAAGCCCTCGCCGGCCATTGCGACGACATCAGCATCATCATTCACCCGGATGAATCCATCACCGTAAAAGACAACGGTCGTGGCATCCCGGTAGACGTGCATAAAGAGGAAGGCGTTTCCGCCGCCGAGGTCATCATGACCGTCCTCCACGCAGGTGGTAAATTCGACGATAACTCCTACAAGGTATCCGGCGGTCTGCACGGTGTCGGTGTATCGGTAGTGAACGCACTGTCCGAAGAGCTGGTACTGACCGTTCGCCGCAGTGGCAAGATCTGGGAACAGACCTACGTCCACGGCGTACCTCAGGCTCCGATGGCTATCGTTGGCGACAGCGAAACCACCGGCACCCAGATCCACTTCAAGGCTTCCAGCGAAACCTTCAAGAACATTCACTTCAGCTGGGATATTCTCGCCAAGCGGATTCGTGAACTGTCCTTCCTCAACTCCGGTGTCGGCATCGTCCTCAAGGATGAGCGCAGCGGCAAGGAAGAGCTTTTCAAATACGAAGGCGGCCTGCGCGCGTTCGTTGAATACCTGAACACCAACAAGACCGCGGTCAATCAGGTGTTCCACTTCAATATCCAGCGCGAAGACGGCATCGGCGTGGAAGTTGCGCTGCAGTGGAACGACAGCTTCAACGAGAACCTGTTGTGCTTCACCAACAACATTCCGCAACGCGATGGCGGTACTCACCTGGTGGGCTTCCGTTCGGCGCTGACGCGTAACCTGAACAACTACATCGAACAGGAAGGCCTGGCGAAGAAACACAAAGTCGCCACCACTGGCGATGATGCCCGTGAAGGCCTGACTGCGATCATCTCGGTGAAAGTACCGGATCCGAAGTTCAGCTCGCAGACCAAAGACAAGCTGGTGTCTTCCGAAGTGAAGACCGCCGTCGAGCAGGAGATGGGCAAGTACTTCTCCGATTTCCTTCTGGAAAACCCGAACGAAGCCAAACTGGTCGTCGGCAAGATGATCGACGCTGCCCGTGCCCGTGAAGCGGCACGCAAGGCTCGTGAAATGACCCGCCGTAAAGGCGCGCTGGACATTGCCGGCCTGCCGGGCAAACTCGCTGACTGCCAGGAGAAAGACCCGGCGCTGTCCGAACTGTACCTGGTGGAAGGTGACTCCGCGGGCGGCTCTGCCAAGCAGGGACGTAACCGCAAGACCCAGGCGATCCTGCCGTTGAAGGGCAAGATCCTCAACGTCGAAAAAGCACGCTTCGACAAGATGATCTCGTCCCAGGAAGTGGGCACGCTGATCACCGCGCTGGGCTGCGGCATCGGCCGCGACGAGTACAACATCGACAAGTTGCGTTATCACAACATCATCATCATGACCGATGCTGACGTCGACGGTTCGCACATCCGTACCCTGCTGCTGACCTTCTTCTTCCGTCAGTTGCCGGAACTGATCGAGCGGGGCTACATCTACATCGCCCAGCCACCGCTGTACAAGGTCAAGAAAGGCAAGCAAGAGCAATACATCAAAGACGACGACGCCATGGAAGAGTACATGACGCAGTCGGCCCTGGAAGATGCGAGCCTGCACCTGAACGAAGACGCACCGGGCATTTCCGGCGAAGCGCTCGAGCGTCTGGTGAATGACTTCCGCATGGTGATGAAGACCCTCAAGCGTCTGTCGCGCCTGTACCCACAGGAACTGACCGAGCACTTCATCTACCTGCCTGCGGTGAGCCTGGACACGTTGGGTGACCATGCAGCGATGCAAGATTGGCTGGCTCAGTACGAAGTTCGTCTGCGCACCAATGAGAAGTCCGGCCTGGTCTACAAGGCCAGTCTGCGCGAAGACCGCGAACGTGGTGTCTGGCTGCCAGAGGTCGAACTGATCTCCCACGGCCTGTCGAACTACGTCACGTTCAACCGCGACTTCTTCGGCAGCAACGACTACAAGACCGTCGTAACCCTCGGCGCTCAGCTGAGCACCCTGCTCGACGAGGGCGCGTACATCCAGCGCGGCGAACGCAAGAAAGCCGTCACCGAGTTCAAGGAAGCCCTCGACTGGCTGATGGCCGAAAGCACCAAGCGCCACACCATCCAGCGATACAAAGGGCTGGGCGAAATGAACCCGGATCAGCTGTGGGAAACCACCATGGACCCAAGCGTGCGCCGCATGCTGAAAGTCACTATCGAAGACGCTATCGGCGCAGACCAGATCTTCAACACCCTGATGGGTGATGCGGTTGAACCTCGCCGAGACTTCATCGAGAGCAATGCGCTGGCGGTTTCGAACCTGGATTTCTAATCCAGGTTGTCGTCAACGAAAACGGCCAACGCATTGCGTTGGCCTTTTTATTTCCGGTGCCTGGTGATTCTGCTCGCCCCGGTTCACTCGACAACAGATGCGACACTCTCCAACCGATATCCGTACCCATAAATCGTCAACAACTGCCAACCTCGATCTGCCGTCAGCCCAAGCTTGTTCCTTAGACGATAGATATGCGTGTCCAGCGGTCTTGACGATGCAATTTCCTCATGCGGCCAGAAACGCTCATACAGATAGTCGCGCGACAGCGGCCGCCCCAGATTGCTGAACAGGCACCGGGCGAGCCGGTACTCGCGCTCGGTCATGACGATAGGCTTCCCCTCACGCGTGACAGTCAGTTCGGCATCATCAAACGTCAGGTCATTGAAGCTCAGCACTTCGTTGGCAGCCGCGCGTTGCTGGCTATGTCGGCGCAGTACCGCAGCGACTCGCGCCTTCAGTTCATTGGGTCGAAACGGCTTGCTCACATAATCATCTGCGCCCGCGTTCAACGCCTGGACGATATCGCTCTCACCGTCGCGGCTGGTCAGCATGATCGCCGCCGGTGGCGCCTCCATGTGTTCGCGGGTCCAGCGCAGCAGCGCCAGGCCGGTGAGGTCGGGCAATTGCCAGTCGAGGATCAGCAGGTCGAAGGTTTCCCGGCGCAGTTGGCGCAACAGGTCTTCACCGCGCTCGAAGCTGTGCAGCGCCCAAGGTTGTTCGCCAGCCTCGGCCATCTGTTGCAGGGTTTGCTCGACCCTGCGCAGTTCGGCGGGTTCGTCATCCAGTATCGCAACACGCATACGCAGGGTTCCTTGTCGCTTGGGCAGTTGGGGCAACTGTAGTCGCTTGGCCTGTGCGATGAAAGTAAGCGGCCCTCGTCGGTCGACGTCCGCTATGATTCTTCGGATCTACGTCCCAGACCAGTGGCCCATGAAACCATTCACCCTGCCCTATTCCCATGAACAATAATCGTCGACTCGAAAGTCGAGTGCCCAGCCAAGTGCAACGACTGTTTCGCCAGTTGGTGCGCGAATGGCTGTGGATAAGCCTGGTGCTGTTACCGCTGACTGCGGTGCTGTCCTATCGCGCGCAGACCAGTTTGCAGGGTATCTCGCCGACGACGGGGGCGTCGTTATCGGTTGGGCTGGTGGCCGCCGTTCTCAGTCTATTGTTATGGCGTCCACGCTGGGCGCTGTGGATTTCCCTGATGGGCATGGCCTGCGCACTGTTGATCAGTGCCGGTCTGGCGCAGGCGCAACACTGGTGGTCGCCGACGCCGGCGGTGCTGGGCATGTTGTTCGGTTATCTGATCTGGAACTGGCGCCGCCTGAGTGTGGTGCTGACCTATTTCGGTTGGGAACTGGCGCGCCTGGACAGCGAGCCAAAGGTGTTTCCGGAGCGTCGGCGTTCGCAGTTCACCGGTGCCGATCGCTTGCAGGGCCAGATCATGGCGCTGGAACAAGCCATGAGCCGCACCCGCGATACGCGCAGATTCATTGCCGATGGCTTGGAATACCTGCCCGTCGCCACGTTGATCAGCGACCCCAAGGGCCAGATTCTGTTGGGCAACCGCAAAGCACGCGAACTCTTCGATAACGATCTCGTGGGCAATGATGTGCTCGATCAGCTAGCCAGCCTGGGCTATCCGGAGTTATCCCCAACGCCACGCCCGCCATTGTCAGCTATGCCGCTGCTGGAATTTCGCGACCACAAGGAGCGCAGCCTGCGTCTGGACCGTGCGGCATTGCTGACCGCCGATGGCGATACGCCCATCGGTTGGCTGCTCAGCCTCACCGACCTCAGCGCCGAACGCGCTGCCGAAGAACAACGCAGTGTGTTGCTGCGCTTCTTGTCCCACGATTTGCGCGCGCCCCACTCGGCCATCCTTGCGCTGCTGGATGTGCATCGCCATCAGGCTGGCGCTGATTCGCCTTTGTTTGACCAGATCGAACGTCAGGTCCGCCGTGCACTGGACCTGACGGACGGCTTTGTCCTGTTGGCCCGGGCGGAGTCCGAGGCCTACCAGTTTCAGCCAAGCCTGTTCGCAATGCTGGTGCTGGATGTGCTCGATCAAGCGCTGCCCATCGCTCAGCAAAAACGTATCGAACTGCGGCATGCCATGGATGAGCAAACTCAGGAGCGCCTCGTCATGGCCGACCAGGGCTTGCTGACCCGCGCGTTGTTCAATCTGTTGGAAAACGCGATCAAATACAGCCCGGCTGGCTCTACGGTTCAGTTGCGGGTGAGCTGTCACGAGCAGTGGCTGCGTTGCGAACTGATCGATCAGGGCAAGGGTATCGCCGAGCACGAGTTGCCGGAGCTGTTTAGCCAATACCGGCGCTTTTCCTCAGCGCAGGGCATTGACGGCATAGGGCTGGGCCTGTCAATGGTCAAAGCGGTGATCGATCATCACGGTGGCAGCATTGAATGTCGCAGCGAGGTCGACCGAGGCACGACGTTCATGCTGCAGCTACCGTTGATTGCCGAATGAACAGGTACAAAAAACCGGCTATATCAGCCGGTTTTTTTACATCGAAAATAAACTTATGCACGGTTTGCCAGATTACAGGGTCTTAAAAAAACCAGTTTTAAATCAATCAGTTGCATCGAATCCGATGGCAATTTAGAACAATCCGTACACAGGTTATCCACAAAATGTCAGGCAGGCACTTGCTCATTGGCAACCGGCGCTTGCGGCGCTGGTGGCAGCGAGCCCATTTCCTGCTGCATCTTTTCATTCCAGGCCTGGACCCGGTCGTTCAGCTCGGCAATCGCTCGGGGACCAGTGCCCTCAGCGTACATAGGCTCACCGATGACTACGGTAATGACGCCAGACTTTTTGCCCCAACCGACTTTCGGCCAGAATTTGCCGGCATTGTGTGCAATCGGTAGCACCGGAAGCGCCGCATTTACCGCCAACGCACTGCCGCTGCGGGAGAATTTGCCGATGGTGCCGAAAGGTACCCGAGTGCCTTCCGGAAAGATCAGCACCCAGACGTTGTCCTTGAGCAGCTCATCGCCCTTGGCCGCGACTTGCTTGAGGGCGGCTTTCGGGTTGTCGCGATCGATCGCGATCGGTCGCAGCATGGCCATGGCCCAGCCGAAAAACGGCACGTACAGCAATTCGCGCTTGAGCACTTGGCTCAAGGGCGAGAAATAGGCGGAGAGAAAGAACGTCTCCCAGGTGCTCTGGTGGTTGGATTGAATCACGCAGGGCCGGTCAGGCACGTTTTCCGCGCCTTTGATCTCGTAGCGGATACCGAGGAAGACCTTGGTCAACCACAAGGCGCAACGGCACCAGAACACATTGATGAAACGATAGCGCGCCTTGAACGACAAAAACGGCGCGATAAAAAAACTCAAGCTGCACCACAGCAGGGAGGTGGTGCCCAGCAGCAGGTAAAAGAGAAAAATCCTGATGGCCCGCAGTATCGACATAGTGACGTTTACCGTTACGGGACAATGCCCGTCTGTTCAAGCGCACCCCCGATCAATCCCTGGTCAGGAATTCAGAAGTACTCTAGTTGTGGATAAGTTCTGCGGCAATCGCCGCCAGATCGTCGAAAATCAAAGTGCCCACCGGCAGGGTTTTGCCCTGAGTCTTTGCGCCTTTCCCGGTCTTCACCAAAACTGGCTGTGAATCGACGGCTTTGGCGGCCTCCAGGTCACCAAGGCTGTCGCCGACGAACCAGACGTTGGTCAACGACACCTGGTAATGCGCGGCGATGGTTTTCAGCATGCCCGGTTTCGGTTTGCGGCAATCGCAACCTTCGTCCGGTCCATGCGGACAATACACAATCAGCCCGACTTCACCGCCCTGCTCCGCCACCAACCCGCGCAAACGCGCGTGCATGGCGTCGAGGGTGGCGAGGTCGTAATAGCCGCGAGCAATGCCCGACTGGTTGGTGGCCACTGCCACCGTCCAGCCGGCCTTGCTCAACTGCGCAATCGCTTCGATCGAACCGGGGATCGGAATCCACTCTTGCACCGATTTGATGTAAGCGTCGGAGTCGTAATTGATCACCCCGTCCCGATCGAGAATCAGCAGTTTCAACAACAAGCCCTCAACCCAGCAGCGAAATGTCGGCAACGCCGAGGAACAGGCCGCGTAGACGCGCGAGGAGCGCGTAACGGTTGGCCCGCACATTGGCGTCGTCGGCATTGACCATCACGGCGTCGAAGAACGCATCCACCGGCTCACGCAATGCTGCAAGGCGTGCCAGCGTTTCGTTGTACTGACGCGCCGCGGCCATTGGCTGCACCGCCTGATCCGCTTGCTGGATCGCCGAGTACAGCGAGAACTCGTTGGCATTGTCGAAGTACTTGGCTTGCACCTCGGTCGGCACCGAGCCTTCGACTTTGCTCAACAGGTTCGACACACGCTTGTTGACGGCCGCCAGTGCTGCGGCTTCCGGCAGTTTGCGGAACGCCTGCACCGCTTGCACACGCTGGTCGAAGTCCAGCGCCGAACCCGGTTTCAAGGCACGAACCGACAAATAGGTGGCAACATCAACGCCTTCGTCTTCATAACGCGCACGCAGACGGTCGAAGATGAATTCCAGTACCGATTCGTTGAGGCCGGCCGCTTTGACCTTGGCGCCGAACGCGTTCACCGCGAAAGCGACGGCGTCGTTCAGGTCCAGGTCCAGTTGTTTCTCGATCAGGATACGCAGCACGCCGAGTGCCGCACGGCGCAGGGCATACGGGTCTTTGCTGCCGGTTGGCAGCATGCCGATACCGAAGATGCCGACCAGGGTGTCGAGCTTGTCGGCGATCGCCACCGCTGCACCGGTCAATGTCGCCGGCAATTCAGCCCCGGCACCGCGTGGCATGTACTGCTCGTTCAATGCCAGCGCGACGTCCTGCGGCTCGCCGTCATTGAGGGCGTAGTAGTAACCGGCGACGCCTTGCATCTCCGGGAACTCGCCGACCATTTCGGTGGCCAGGTCGCACTTCGACAGCAGGCCGGCACGGGCCGCCCACGAAGCGTTGCCGCCAATGCGCGCGGCGATGTACGCCGCCAGTTTCGAGACGCGCTCGGCCTTGTCGTAGACGCTGCCGAGTTTTTCCTGGAACACCACGTTCTGCAGGCGCAGGTTGAAATCTTCGAGCTTCTGCTTCTTGTCCTGCTTGAAGAAGAACTCGGCGTCGGTCAGACGTGGGCGAACCACTTTCTCGTTACCGGCGATGATCTGCTGCGGATCTTTGCTTTCGATGTTGGCCACAGTGATGAAACGTGGCAGCAACTTGCCGTCGGCATCCAGCAGGCAGAAATACTTCTGGTTGTCCTGCATGGTGGTGATCAGCGCTTCCTGCGGCACGTCGAGGAAACGCTCCTCGAACGAGCACACCAGCGGCACCGGCCATTCGACCAGCGCGGTCACTTCGTCGAGCAGCGCTGGCGGAACGATTGCCGTGCCTTCCTGACGGGTAGCCAGCTCTTCGGTGCGCTTGCTGATGATCTCGCGACGCTCGTTGGCATCGGCCAGCACGTAGGCGGCACGCAGGTCAGCGAGGTAGCTCGATGGCGAACTGATGCGCACGCTTTGCGGGTGATGGAAACGGTGGCCACGGGAGTCACGGCCTGCCTTCTGCGCAAGGATCGTGCAATCGATGACCTGGTCACCGAGCAGCATCACCAGCCATTGGGTCGGACGGACGAACTCTTCCTTGCGCGCACCCCAACGCATGCGTTTCGGGATCGGCAGGTCGTTCAGCGAATCTTCGACGATGGTCGGCAGCAGGCTCGCGGTCGGCTTGCCGGCGATGTTCTGGCTGTAGCGCAGTTTCGGTCCGCTCTGATCGATCTCGCTCAGCTCGACGCCACACTTCTTGGCGAAGCCCAGCGCGGCCTGGGTTGGATTGCCATCAGCGTCAAACGCCGCCTGACGTGGCGGGCCGTCGAGGTTGATGCTGCGATCCGGCTGCTGAGTGGCCAGCGCGGTGATCAGCACAGCCAGACGCCGTGGCGCGGCGTAGACGGTTTTGCTCTCGTAGCTCAGGCCAGCGGCTTGCAGGCCTTTGTCGATACCGGCGAGAAACGCCTCAGCCAGGGTATTCAGGGCTTTGGGTGGCAGTTCTTCGGTGCCCAGTTCGACCAGAAAATCTTGCGCACTCATTGTGCAGCCTCCAGCTTGGCCAGTACTTCGTCACGCAGGTCCGGGGTCGCCATCGGGAAGCCCAGCTTGGCGCGCGCCAGCAGGTAGGCTTGCGCAACGGAACGCGCCAGGGTGCGCACGCGCAGAATGTATTGCTGACGCGCGGTCACCGAGATCGCCCGGCGCGCATCCAGCAGGTTGAAAGTGTGCGAGGCCTTCAGGACCATTTCGTAGCTCGGCAACGGCAGCGGCTGGTCGAGCTCGATCAGGCGCTTGGCTTCGCTTTCATAGAAGTCGAACAGCTCGAACAGTTTTTCGACGTTGGCGTGTTCGAAGTTGTAGGTGGACTGCTCCACCTCGTTCTGGTGGAACACGTCGCCGTAGGTAACTTTGCCGAACGGGCCGTCAGCCCAGACCAGGTCGTAGACCGAATCCACGCCTTGCAGGTACATCGCCAGACGCTCGAGACCGTAGGTGATCTCGCCGGTTACCGGGTAGCACTCGATGCCGCCCGCCTGCTGGAAGTAGGTGAACTGAGTGACTTCCATGCCGTTGAGCCAGACTTCCCAGCCCAGACCCCAGGCGCCGAGGGTCGGCGATTCCCAGTTGTCTTCGACGAAGCGGATGTCGTGCACCAGCGGGTCGAGGCCGACATGCTTGAGCGAGCCCAGATACAGTTCCTGGAAGTTGTCCGGGTTCGGCTTGAGGACGACCTGGAACTGGTAGTAGTGCTGCAGACGGTTCGGGTTTTCGCCGTAGCGGCCATCAGTCGGACGGCGGCTTGGCTGCACGTACGCGGCGTTCCAGGTTTCCGGGCCGATGGCGCGCAGGAAGGTCGCGGTGTGGAAAGTGCCGGCGCCTACTTCCATATCGTAGGGCTGAAGTACCACACAACCTTGCTCGGCCCAGTATTGCTGGAGCGCGAGGATCAAGTCTTGGAAGGTACGCACGGCTGGCGTAGGCTGGCTCACGAAATTCACCTGTTTCTTGGGCTGCGATTTAAAGAGCGGGAGTATACCCGATTCGTTGCTGCGCACGCCCCCTGGAGCCTTATGCCACGCTGCTTTTGGTGTACCGAAGATCCGCTGTACATGGCTTATCACGATCAGGAGTGGGGCACGCCGCTACGCGATGCGCAGGGTTTGTTCGAGTTGCTTTTGCTCGAAGGGTTCCAGGCCGGGCTGTCGTGGATCACCGTGTTGCGCAAGCGCGAGCGTTATCGCCAGGTGCTGTTCGGCTTCGACGTGCAGCGTGTCGCGCAGATGAGCGACGCCGAAATCGACGAACTGATGCTCGATCCGGGGATCATCCGCAATCGTCTCAAGCTCAATGCAGCGCGGCGTAACGCGCAGGCCTGGCTGGCGCTGGAAGACCCGGTGGCGTTGCTCTGGTCGTTCGTTGGCGGTCAGCCGATCGTCAATCATTTCAAGGATCGCAGCGAAGTCCCGGCGATTACCCCCGAAGCGCTGGCGATGAGCAAGGCCCTGAAAAAAGCCGGGTTCACCTTCGTCGGCCCGACCATTTGCTACGCGTTGATGCAGGCCTCGGGCATGGTCATGGACCACACCCAGGACTGCGACCGCTACGCGCAGTTGGTCAACGCCGGGTAGAATGCCCGCCTCGCGCACAGCACAAAGATCAGGAGTGACCTGTGGAAAAGTTTAAAGGCGCCTTGCTGGTAGGCGCTCTGCGGCTGTTTGCCCTGCTGCCATGGCGGGCCGTGCAGGCCGTGGGTTCGGCGATTGGCTGGATCATGTGGAAGACCCCCAACCGTTCCCGCGACGTGGTGCGGATCAACCTCGCCAAATGTTTTCCAGAGATGGACCCGGCCGAACGCGAGCGTCTGGTCGGTCAGAGCCTGAAGGACATCGGCAAGTCGCTGACCGAAAGTGCCTGCGCGTGGATCTGGCCGGCTCAGCGCTCCATCGATCTGGTTCGTGAAGTTGAAGGACTCGACGTTTTGAAAGAGGCGCTGGCCTCGGGCAAAGGCGTGGTCGGCATCACCAGCCACCTGGGTAACTGGGAGGTGCTCAACCACTTCTATTGCAGCCAGTGCAAACCGATCATTTTCTACCGCCCGCCCAAGCTCAAGGCGGTCGATGAACTGCTGCGCAAACAGCGGGTACAACTGGGCAACAAAGTGGCCGCATCGACCAAGGAAGGCATCCTCAGCGTCATCAAGGAAGTGCGCAAAGGTGGTGCAGTGGGCATTCCGGCCGACCCGGAACCGGCCGAATCCGCCGGGATCTTCGTGCCGTTCTTCGCCACCCAGGCGCTGACCAGCAAGTTCGTGCCGAACATGCTCGCCGGTGGCAAAGCAGTCGGCGTTTTCCTGCATGCCCTGCGTCTGCCCGACGGTTCTGGCTACAAGGTGATCCTCGAAGCAGCGCCCGAAGCCATGTACAGCACCGATACCGCTGAATCCTGCGCGGCGATGAGCAAAGTGGTCGAGCGCTACGTCGCGGCGTATCCGAGCCAGTACATGTGGAGCATGAAACGCTTCAAAAAGCGTCCACCGGGTGAAGCACGCTGGTACTGAGTAACCGACGAAATTGGCATGATCTGTGGATAACCAATCACTGAAGTTATCCACAATCGTTCATTCAAGGGCGCAGCAGATGTCCGAACAGCGCAAATCGTTTCGTATCAAGATCACCCACGACAGCCTGGGCGAATGCCTTGGGCAGACGCGCAATCTGTCGCCCACCGGCGTTTACGTTCAGCATCCGCGTCTGGCGTCGTTGCCCGAAGGGGCGGTGGTGTATGGTCAGGTGCAGGACTTACCCACAGGTGCGCCGCGGGTGCGTATGGAAGTGGTCACGGTGGATGCTGAAGGCATCGGCTTGCGCTATTTGTAAGATTTACCGGGCCTGACGCTCGAGCTTCTTCAGAAACACCGACATTTCCTTTTCGGCCTGCTTGTCGCCATGGGCGCTGGCCGCTTCCAGCCCCTGTTCCCAGGCTTGCCGCGCGGCAGCAGAATCACCCAGCGCCAATCGGGCCTTGCCCAATAATTTCCACGCCGCCGAGTATTTCGGATCGAACGCCACGCAGTGCTGAAAATGCTCGGCAGCCTTGGCATGCTCGTTCAGATCCAGATAACCCTTGCCCAGGCCGAAGCGCAGCAGAGCGTTATCCACACCCTTGGCGAGCATTTTTTCCAGAGATTCAAGCATCAGTGGATTCCTTTTCAGAGACTGTCAGCTATTGATGAGTGGACGCTGGATCGCCATCGCTAGCTCCCACAGTTGGAATGCGTTTCACCTGTGGGAGCTAGCCTGCTAGCGATGGCGCCAGTCTGATCAGCCGATAATCCGGATCAGAAGAAGCTCAACCCCACATGAAACAGCTTCTCCACATCGCGAATATGCTTTTTATCCACAAGGAACAGAATCACATGGTCGCCCGCTTCGATCACCGTGTCGTCGTGAGCGATGATCACCTGTTCGTTGCGGATCACCGCGCCGATGGTGGTGCCCGGTGGCAGGCCGATTTTCTCGATCGGTTTGCCGATGACCTTGCTCGACTTGGCATCGCCGTGGGCGATCGCCTCGATGGCTTCCGCCGCGCCGCGGCGCAATGAGTGCACGCTGACGATATCGCCACGGCGCACGTGCGCCAGCAAGGTACCGATGGTCGCCAGTTGTGGACTGATAGCGATGTCGATGTCGCCGCCCTGGATCAGGTCGACGTAAGCCGGATTGTTGATGATTGTCATGACCTTCTTCGCCCCCAGCCGTTTGGCCAGCAGCGAAGACATGATGTTGGCTTCGTCATCGTTGGTCAGGGCGAGGAAGATGTCGGCATCGGCGATGTTCTCTTCCAGCAGCAGGTCGCGGTCCGAAGCGCTGCCCTGCAGCACCACGGTGCTGTCGAGCGTGTCGGAGAGATAACGGCAACGCGCCGGGCTCATCTCGATGATCTTCACCTGATAACGGCTTTCGATGGCTTCGGCCAGGCGCTCGCCGATCTGCCCGCCACCGGCGATGACGATGCGTTTGTAGGTTTCGTCGAGGCGGCGCATTTCGCTCATCACCGCGCGAATATCCTCACGGGCGGCGATAAAGAACACTTCGTCGTCGGCCTCGATCACCGTGTCGCCCTGCGGCAGGATCGGCCGGTCACGGCGGAAAATCGCGGCGACGCGGGTTTCGACGTTCGGCATGTGCTCGCGTAGCTGGCGCAGTTGTTGGCCGACCAGTGGCCCGCCGTAATAGGCGCGCACCGCCACCAGTTGCGCCGCGCCTTCGGCGAAGTCGATCACCTGCAAAGCGCCGGGATGCTGGATCAGGCGCTTGATGTAGTTGGTCACCACCTGCTCGGGGCTGATCAGCACGTCGACTGGAATTGCCTCGTTCTGGAACAGCTGTTCTTCGCGATTGAGATACGACGCTTCACGCACCCGGGCGATTTTCGTCGGGGTGTGGAACAGCGTGTGGGCGACCTGGCAGGCGACCATGTTGGTCTCGTCACTGTTGGTCACCGCGACCAGCATGTCGGCGTCGTCGGCGCCGGCCTGACGCAGTACCGAAGGCAGCGAGCCACGGCCCTGCACGGTGCGGATGTCGAGGCGATCGCCGAGGTCGCGCAGACGCTCGCCGTCGGTGTCCACCACGGTGATGTCGTTGGCCTCGCTGGCCAGATGTTCTGCCAGCGAACCGCCGACCTGTCCTGCACCGAGGATGATGATTTTCATCCAGTCACTCCGTTGATTCCGTTTAGCCGCGCGCGGCAGCGATCTTGATCAGCTTGGCGTAGTAGAACCCGTCATGCCCGCCTTGCTGGGCCAGCAGTTGGCGACCATGGGGCTGTTTGATGCCGGCCGCAATGGCCAGGTCCAGCTCCCGGGCTCCGGGCGTGCGCTCGAGAAACGCAGCAATCACTTCAGTATTTTCGGTCGGCAGCGTCGAGCAAGTGGCGTACAGCAGGATGCCGCCGACTTCGAGGGTTTGCCACATCGCGTCGAGCAGTTCGCCTTGCAGTTGCGCGAGGGCGGCGATGTCGTCGGCTTGCCGCGTCAGCTTGATGTCCGGATGACGGCGGATCACCCCGGTGGCCGAGCACGGTGCGTCGAGCAGAATGCGCTGGAACGGTTTGCCATCCCACCATTTCGCCGTGTCGCGGCCATCGGCGGCGATCAGCTCAGCGCTGAGGCCGAGGCGTTCAAGGTTTTCCTTCACCCGCACCAGACGCTTGGCTTCCAGATCCACCGCCACCACGCCGGCCAGCGCCGGTTCGGCTTCGAGAATATGGCAAGTCTTGCCGCCGGGCGCGCAGCAGGCGTCGAGCACGCGTTGGCCCGGCGCCAGATCGAGCAGGTCGGCGGCCAGTTGCGCGGCTTCGTCCTGCACGCTGATCCAGCCCTCGGCGAAACCCGGCAGGCTGCGTACATCAGCGGCGGCTTCGAGGACGATGCCGTCGCGGCTGTATACGCAGGGCGTTGCGGCAATCCCGGCCTCAGTCAGTAGGCCAAGATAGGCATCGCGGCTGTGATGACGGCGGTTGACCCGCAGGATCATCGGCGGATGTGCGTTGTTTGCCGCGCAAATCGCTTCCCATTGCTCAGGCCAGAACGCCTTGAGGGATTTTTGCAGCCAGCGCGGGTGAGCTGTGCGCACCACCGGGTCGCGCTCCAGTTCGGCGAAAAACGTTTCGCTTTCGCGCTGGGCATTGCGCAGCACCGCGTTGAGCAGGCCTTTGGCCCAGGGCTTTTTCAGCTTGTCGGCGCAACCCACGGTTTCGCCGATGGCGGCATGGGCTGGCACGCGGGTGTAAAGCAGTTGGTAGAGACCGACCAGCAGCAACGCCTCGACATCGGCGTCGGCGGCCTTGAACGGTTTCTGCAACAGCTTCTCTGCCAATGCCGACAGGCGTGGCTGCCAGCGCGCGGTACCGAAGGCCAGATCCTGAGTGAAACCGCGATCGCGGTCCTCGACCTTGTCCAGTTGCGTGGGCAGCGAACTGTTCAGCGAAGCCTTGCCGCTGAGCACGGCGGCAAGTGCCTTGGCGGCGGCCAGACGCGGGTTCATTGTGCGTCCACCGCAGCACCGAGCACGGTGCCGACGGCGAATTTCTCGCGACGGCTGTTGAACAGGTCACTGAAATTCAGCGCTTTGCCGCCGGGCAGTTGCAGGCGGGTCAGGCAAAGGGCCTGTTCGCCGCAGGCAACGACCAGACCGTCCTTGCTGGCGCTGAGGATTTCACCCGGCGCGCCTTTGCCTTCGGCGAGATTCGCCGCCAGCACTTTCAGCGCTTCACCGTTGAGGGTGCTGTGGGTGATCGGCCATGGATTGAAGGCACGCACCAGACGTTCCAGTTCAACCGCCGGACGGCCCCAGTCGAGGCGTGCCTCATCCTTGTTCAGCTTGTGGGCATAGGTGGCGAGTTCGTCGTTCTGTACTTCGCCTTCCAGGGTGCCGGCAGCGAGACCGGCAATTGTCTGGATCACAGCGGGCGGGCCCATTTCGGCGAGGCGGTCATGCAAAGTGCCGCCGGTGTCTTCGGCGCTGATCGGCGTGACGACCTTGAGCAGCATCGGCCCGGTGTCGAGCCCGGCTTCCATGCGCATCACCGTCACGCCGCTTTCTGCATCACCGTGTTCCACGGCACGTTGAATCGGCGCCGCACCGCGCCAGCGTGGCAGCAGCGAGGCGTGGCTGTTGATGCAGCCCAGACGCGGAATATCCAGCACCGCTTGCGGCAGGATCAGGCCGTAAGCGACTACCACCATCAGGTCCGGCTTCAGCGCAGCCAGTTCAGCCTGAGCATCGGCATTGCGCAAGGTCGGCGGCTGCAACACCTGGATATGGTTTTCCAGGGCGAGCTGTTTGACCGGGCTCGGCATCAGTTTCTGCCCGCGACCGGCCGGACGATCCGGCTGGGTGTACACCGCAACGATCTCGTACGGGCTGTTCAGCAAGGCCTTGAGGTGTTCGGCGGCGAATTCCGGGGTGCCGGCAAAAACGATGCGCAATGGCTCAGTCATGAAGGGCGTCTCATAAAATGAAAAAAGGCTTGCCGCAGCAAGCCTTTGAAGAGGGGCATCAAGCGTTCTGGCGGTGCAGCTTTTCCAGCTTCTTCTTGATCCGGTCGCGTTTGAGCGTGGACAGGTAGTCGACGAACAATTTGCCGTTGAGGTGGTCGCATTCGTGCTGGATGCACACCGCGAGCAGACCTTCGGCGATCAGCTCATAGGGCTTGCCGTCGCGGTCCAGCGCCTTGATCCTGACCTTTTGCGGGCGATCGACGTTTTCGTAGAAACCGGGTACCGAGAGGCAGCCTTCCTGGTACTGGTCCATGTCCTCGGTCAACGGTTCGAACTCGGGGTTGATGAACACCCGTGGTTCGGTCCGGTCTTCGGAAAGGTCCATGACCACGATGCGTTTGTGCACGTTGACCTGGGTCGCGGCAAGGCCGATGCCCGGCGCTTCATACATTGTTTCAAACATGTCATCGACCAACTGACGCACTTCGTCGTCCACTACAGCCACAGGCTTGGCGATAGTGCGCAGACGCGGGTCCGGGAATTCGAGGATGTTTAAAATGGCCATAGGCTTTGATTGCTGCACACGTTGAGTAAAGTCGGGTCGATGGCCTGGCAGGTCCGAAGATGCAGGCTACCGTTGTGAAGCGTAGCTTGTGCAGTTTGCCCAAGCGAGCCACGGGGGCTCTGACGGTTCACGCGAACGCATATGATAAAGGGATTCACGGCATGAGGAAAACACTACTCGCCCTGCTGCTCCTGGCTTCGGCCGGCGCTGCGCAAGGGCAAGTGCAACTCAGGGATGGTTTTCCACAGCAATACACGGTGGTTTCAGGGGATACGCTCTGGGACATTTCCGGCAAATATCTGCGCGAGCCCTGGCAATGGCCGCAACTGTGGCGGGCCAACCCGCAGATCGATAACCCCAACCTGATCTATCCCGGCGACACGCTGACGCTCAGCTACGTCAACGGCCAGCCACAACTGAGCGTCAACCGCGGCGAGTCGCGCGGCACCATCAAGCTCTCGCCACGCATTCGCACCAGCCCGGTGGCCGAGGCGATTCCGAGCATTCCGCTGAAGTCCATCAACAGTTTTCTGTTGAGCAACCGCATCGTCGACAAGGCCGAAGATTTCGACAAGGCACCGTACATCGTCGCCGGCGATGCCGAGCGCGTGCTCAGTGGCACCGGTGACCGCATCTTTGCCCGTGGCCATTTCGACCCGGAACAACCGGTGTACGGCATCTTTCGTCAAGGCAAGGTCTACACCGACCCGCAGACCCAGGAGTTTCTCGGGATCAACGCCGACGACATCGGCGGCGGCGAAATCGTCGCCACCGAGGGTGACGTCGCTACCCTCGCGCTGCAACGCACCACCCAGGAAGTGCGCCTCGGCGACCGTTTGTTCAGCGGCGAAGAGCGCTCGATCAACTCGACTTTCATGCCCAGCGCCCCCGCCCGCGACATCAACGGGGTGATCATCGACGTACCGCGCGGCGTGACGCAGATCGGCGCGATGGACGTGGTCACGTTGAACAAGGGCAAACGCGACGGCCTCGCCGAGGGCAACGTGCTGGTGGTGATGAAAACCGGCGAAACCGTGCGCGACCGCATCACCGGCCAGCCGCTGAAAATTCCCGACGAACGCGCTGGGTTGCTGATGGTGTTCCGCACCTACGACAAACTCAGCTACGGCCTGGTACTCAACGCATCGCGCTCGCTGGCGGTGCTCGACAAGGTGCGTAATCCGTAAGCTTGCTCAACAAGTTACCAACAGAGTTATCCACAGCTTGTGCCGAAAGGTTCGGGCCTTATATCGATCAAGGATGATCCATGATGTCTTCTGTCTGTACACCGGTTTCCCCAGCGGAACTGGAAGCACGCTTGCGCCTGCACCGCTTGCCGGATATCGGCCCCAAGCGCTTCGCAAAATTGCTCGAAGCCTTCGGCTCAGCCTCCAAAGCCATCAGTGCGCCGGCCAGCGCCTGGCGTTCGCTGGGTTTGCCGGCGGCGTGCGCCGAGGCGCGGCGTTGCCCCACGGTTCGCGACGGCGCCAGCCATGCAATGCGCTGGCTAGAGCGGCCGGGCCAGCATTTGCTGATGTGGGACCAGGCCGACTATCCAGCGCTGCTGGCGCAGATCCCTGATCCGCCCCCGTTGTTGTTCGTGGCCGGTGATGCGCTGATTCTGGAAAAACCACAACTGGCGATGGTCGGTAGCCGCCGCGCTTCCCGACCGGGCATGGACACCGCCGCGGCGTTTTCGCGCAGCCTCGCCGGGGCCGGTTTTGTCATCACCAGCGGGCTGGCACTGGGCATCGATGCGGCTGCCCACCAGGCGGCGCTGGACGTTGGCGGGCTGACCGTCGGGGTACTCGGGACCGGCCTGGAAAACTTTTATCCACAGCGCAATCAGCAGCTGGCCGAGGCGATGATGGCGTCCGGCAGCGCCGTGCTTTCCGAGTTTCCGCTGGACGCCGGGCCGACCCCGAGCAACTTTCCGCGGCGCAACCGGATCATCAGCGGTTTGTCGCTGGGCGTGCTGGTGGTCGAAGCCAGCGTCGCCAGTGGCTCGCTGATCACCGCTCGCCTGGCGGCGGAACAGGGGCGCGAGGTTTATGCGATTCCCGGGTCGATTCACCATCCGGGTGCTCGCGGCTGTCATCAGTTGATCCGCGATGGCGCGGTGCTGGTCGAAACCATCGAACACATCCTCGAGGCCCTGCGGGGCTGGCAGCATGTGTCGCCGTCCACTGATTCAGCGAACGCCGACCATCCTTTGCTCGCCCTGCTCCACGCCGCCCCGCACACCAGCGAAGCGCTGGCCGGCAGCAGCGGCTGGGCCTTGCCCAAAGTACTGGCGGCGCTGACCGAACTGGAAATGGACGGCCGTGCGGTGTGCGAAAACGGTCGTTGGCTGGCCAGGACACGCTAGGTTTTACCAACAAGATCGGTAAACTGCGCGAAACCTGATTGCGGAGATTTTTTCATGGTCAACAGTTGGCGTGTGCAACAAGCCGCGCGAGAGATTCGCGCCGGGGCGGTGATTGCCTATCCAACCGAAGCCGTCTGGGGGCTGGGCTGCGACCCATGGAACGAAGAGGCGGTCGACCGGCTGCTGGCGATCAAGAATCGCTCGGTGGTCAAGGGGCTGATTCTGGTCGCCGACAACATTCGCCAGTTCGACTTCCTCTTCGAAGATTTCCCGCAGGAATGGATCGACCGCATGGCCAGCACCTGGCCGGGGCCGAACACCTGGCTGGTGCCGCACCAGGGCTTGCTGCCCGAATGGGTGACAGGCATCCACGACACCGTGGCGCTGCGGGTCAGTGATCATCCGCAAGTGCGCGACCTGTGTTCACTGGTCGGGCCGCTGATTTCCACGTCGGCCAACCCGCAGGGTCGCCCGGCCGCACGCACGCGGTTACGGGTTGAGCAGTATTTCCGTGGGCAGATCGACCTGGTGCTCGGCGGGCAACTGGGTGGACGCAAGAACCCCAGCGTGATCCGCGACCTGGCGAGCGGCAAGGTCATTCGTCCCGACTGATCCGCCTCCAAACATCAAAAAATGTACGTACTCCTCGGCGTGATGACGAGGAGTACTACGCATGCCTGCGATTAGTCCTGCAACGGGGCTGCTCATCGTGTCGGAAAAGTCGCCAACTACCCGGATTGATTGACTTTTCCCACCTGATTATCAGACCGCCTGGCGTGGCGGAATCGCCAAAAGCAACCATCCTTTCCCTGCACTCGAAACACTTCGATAAGTAAAGGACGCGGAGAAAGAATGGACACTACGGATTTACAACTCACGGATTACCTGCAAACGCTTCAAGCGACGTTAAAGAGTCATCACGAAGGTTGCCGTATCGTGACGCTTGAAGCGGGATCGGATACACAGGATTTCGATCGGTTCATCGATCGGCAATTTCGGCTGCGGCTGCAGCATTACATGCTGTCCTCACGTGCGCGGCTGCTCGAAACGCAGCTGGCGATCAAGTCGCGCAGTACGCACTTTCTGCTGTACCGGCACGATCAACTGCTGGCGGTATTGCGTGCCACTCCGGCACCGTTCGAATGGGCGTCGCTGGCGCAACAACATGTGTCGCCCACGGTGGCGCTGTCACGGCATGTCGAATTCAGCCGTTTGATCTCGTACACGACCCATCAACTGCCCATCGCGGTCAACGGTCTGTTGGCCGCCGCTGCCGAGTGGGCGATCAGGAATGGCTACCAGGGTGTCACCGCACTGTGCCGGTCGCAACAGCTGCGTTTTTACCAACGCTTCGGCCTGATGCCGATCGCTTCCAATGCCTTGCACATCGACCATCGCGCACGCGGCGATTACTGGGTGTTGTCAGCCGAGTGGCGGCAGATCCTCGCGGCGGTGCAACAGCCGGATCAGGCTATGGTCAGCCATGTGGTGCAGAAGCCGATGGCGTGTCATCCGCCAGGTTTCTGAAGAGGTTCGCACGTCTCGCCAGCCATGGCGCCAAGCCCTGGCTGGCGAGACGCCGATGGGTTTGTCAGGGCAGCAGGACGGTGGAGCCGGTGGTGCGCCGCGCCGACAGTTCGGTTTGCGCTTTCGCCGCCTCGGCCAGTGGATAACGCTGGCTGACGTCTACCTTCAGTTTGCCGCTGCTGATCATCTCGAACAGCTCGTCGGCCATGCGCTGCAGGTTTTCGGCGTTGTTGGCGTAGGTCGCCAGGGTCGGCCGGGTGACATACAGCGAGCCTTTGGCAGAAAGAATGCCCAGGTTCACCCCGTCCACCGCGCCGGAAGCGTTACCGAAACTGACCACCAGGCCCCGTGGCGCAGCGCTGTCGAGGGACGTTAGCCATGTGTCCTTGCCGACACCGTCATAAACCACCGGGACTTTTTTGCCGTCGGTCAATTCCAGCACGCGCTGGGCAACGTTCTCGTGGCTGTAATCGATCGTTGCCCAGGCGCCATTGGCTTTGGCCAGTTCGGCTTTTTCTTTGGAGCTGACCGTACCGATCAGCTTCACGCCAAGCGCTTTGGCCCACTGGCAGGCCAGCGAGCCGACGCCACCGGCCGCAGCGTGAAACAGAATGGTTTCGCCACCCTTGAGTTCATAGGTCTGGCGCAGCAGATACTGCACGGTCAAGCCTTTGAGCATGACGCCGGCAGCCGTTTCGAAGCTGATGTCCTCTGGCAGGTGCACCAGATTGTCCTGGGGCAGCACGTGCAACTCGCTGTAGGCGCCGAGCGGGCCGGTGCCGTAGGCCACGCGATCGCCGACCTTGAAGCGGGTGACGTCGCTGCCCACTGCATCAACGATGCCCGCACCTTCAGCGCCCAGTCCGGACGGCAACGCCGGCGGCGGATACAGGCCGCTGCGGAAATAGGTATCGATGAAGTTCAGGCCGATGGCCTTGTTCGCCACCCGTACCTGATTCGGGCCGGGTGCGGCGGGTTCGTAATCTATATATTCGAGCACTTCGGGACCGCCGTGGGCGCGGAACTGGATACGCTTTGCCATCTGCCTGCTCTCCTTGGGGCTTTTTGTAAGCCCCCTATCCAACTCCCATGCTTGATCTTCGTCAACTGCGGCGCGCCGTTCTGCGATGGTATGCTACGCGCCCATTTGCGCCGCCCCGCCTGCCGGGGGCGCCGCCCGATTCAAGGTGAAGCCATGACGACCCGCACCGACGCCGTAAAGGCCTATCTGCTCGACCTGCAAGACCGCATCTGCGCCGCTCTGGAAACCGAAGACGGCGGCACGCGCTTCGTCGAAGACGCCTGGACCCGGCCCGCCGGCGGTGGCGGTCGTACCCGGGTGCTGGAGAACGGCGCCCTGGTCGAAAAGGGCGGGGTCAATTTTTCCCATGTCTTTGGCAGCGGTTTGCCACCCTCGGCCAGTGCTCACCGGCCGGAACTGGCCGGCCGCGGTTTTGAAGCCCTCGGCGTATCGCTGGTGATCCACCCGCACAACCCGCACGTACCGACCTCCCACGCCAACGTGCGGTTTTTTATCGCCGAGAAAGAAGGCGAAGAGCCGGTCTGGTGGTTCGGCGGCGGTTTTGACCTGACCCCGTATTACGGCAACGAAGCAGATTGCATTCATTGGCATCGCGTTGCCGAACAGGCGTGTGCGCCGTTCGGTGCTGACGTGTACCCGCGTTACAAGGCCTGGTGTGACACCTACTTTCATATCAAGCATCGTCATGAGCCGCGCGGCATTGGCGGGCTGTTTTTCGATGACCTGAACGAATGGGACTTCGACACCAGCTTCGCCTTCATGCGCGCAATCGGCGACGCCTATATCGAGGCGTATCTGCCGATCGTGCAGCGCCGCAAGAATGATCCGTTCACCGCCCAGCAGCGTGAGTTCCAGGAATTCCGTCGTGGCCGCTACGTCGAGTTCAATCTGGTGTACGACCGCGGCACGCTGTTCGGTCTGCAATCGGGTGGGCGTACCGAATCGATTCTGATGTCCCTGCCGCCCCAAGTGCGCTGGGCTTACGACTGGAAGGCCGAGCCTGGCAGCGAAGAAGCGCGCCTGACCGAGTACTTCCTGCAAGACCGCGACTGGCTCGCCGAAGCCTGAGGACCTTTGATGGATCGTTACGTCGTTTTCGGCAACCCGATCGGCCACAGCAAGTCGCCGATGATTCACCAGCTGTTCGCGCAGCAGACCGGCGAGCAGCTTGAATACCGCACCTTGCTGGCCCCACTCGATGACTTTGTCGGCTGCGCCATGGCGTTTTTTCAAGAAGGCCGCGGCGCCAACATCACTGTGCCATTCAAGGAAGACGCCTATCGCCTGGCCGATAGCCTGACCGCCCGAGCGCAACGCGCCGGTGCGGTGAATACCTTGAGCAAACTGGCCGATGGCACGCTGCTCGGTGACAACACCGATGGTGCCGGGCTGGTGCGCGATCTGACGGTGAATGCCGGCTTCAGCCTGGCGGGCAAACGCATCTTGCTGCTGGGTGCCGGTGGCGCAGTGCGCGGTGCGCTGGAGCCGCTGCTGGCGGAGAAGCCGGCGTCGCTGATCATTGCCAATCGCACCGTGGACAAGGCCGAGGTGCTGGCCGAATCGTTTGGCGATCTGGGCCCGGTGTCGGCCAGCGGTTTCGACTGGTTGCGCGAGTCGGTCGACGTGATCATCAACGCCACCTCGGCCAGCCTCACCGGTGACGTGCCGCCGATTGCCGCGAGCCTCATCGAACCGGGCAAGACCCTGTGCTACGACATGATGTACGGCAAGGAGCCCACCGCATTCTGCCGTTGGGCGAGTGAACATGGCGCCGCGCTGTCGATGGATGGTCTGGCAATGCTGGCAGAGCAGGCCGCCGAGGCGTTTTACCTGTGGCGCGGTGTGCGCCCGGACACGGCGCCGGTGCTGGCCGAACTGCGCCGCCAGCTCGCACAATGACCTTTGTAGGAGTGAGCCTGCTCGCGATAGCGGAGTATCAGTCAATACATGGGTGTCTGAAAAATCGCTATCGCGAGCAGGCTCACTCCTACAGGGGGACGCGGTGTTTGTTTGATCAGTCTTCAAAGCGGATCGGGCATTGCTCCGGCCCTTCAAGCTTCCTCAATTCCTCCACCACCTGCGGCCGCGCGCCACGCAAGGTCAGGCTGCGGTTCTGGCGCAGCAGGCGTCGCGCCTCCT
Source organism: Pseudomonas sp. 15C (assembly GCF_055484735.1). Lineage (NCBI taxonomy): Bacteria > Pseudomonadati > Pseudomonadota > Gammaproteobacteria > Pseudomonadales > Pseudomonadaceae > Pseudomonas > Pseudomonas sp. 15C. The sequence goes on from NZ_JBUDGD010000004.1 coordinate 125,358, forward strand.
GGTGCAGCATTTCCACCCCCGAATAGTCGATGAAGTTGATCTGCTGCGCTTCGATTACTACCCGTTCGCCGTGCATGCGTTGCAGGCGCACTTGCAGGTAATGGCTCGCGCCGAAAAAGATCGACCCGCCCACCCGCAGCACATCGTCTTCGCCGTCGCGCCAGTGTTGCACCCGCGGTTGCGAGGTGCGCTTGAGGTAGAAGAACAGCGAAGCCAGCACGCCGGCATAAATGGCGGTCTGCAATTCCAGCAGCAACGTGGCGAGGCAGGTCAGGGCCATGACGACGAATTCGGCGCGGCTGACCCGCAGCAATGCCCGAATGGCGCGATGGTCAATCAGGCCCCAGGCAATCAGCAGAATGCTCCCGGCCATCGCCGGGATCGGAATGTGCGCGATCAGCCCGGCGCCAAAGATCGCGAATAATGCCACCCACAGTGCCGAAAACACCCCGGCCAGCGGCGAGCAGGCGCCCGCCTCATAACTCAGGCCTGAGCGGGTAAACGAGCCGGCGGACAGCGAGCCAGAAAAAAACGCGCCGACGATATTCGACAAGCCCTGTGCACGGACTTCCCGGTTAGCATCGAGCAACTGTTGCGACCGCGCGGAAATCGAGCGCGCGATCGACAGGCTGGTGACCAGGCCAAGCATGCCGACTGCCACGGCGCTGGGTAGCAGACGCAAAATCAGATCGAGGTCCAGTGGCAAGGCACTGAACGGCGGCAAACGCCCGACGAAGGCGCTGACCAGATGCACATGGCCGAACATCGCCGGCCACAGCCAGACCAGCACACTGGCCATTACGAGGGTGATCAGCAGCGTCGGCCAGCGCGGCAGCCAGCGTTTGAGCACGATGCCGACCAGCACCGTGGCCACGCCCAGTAGCAGCGAAGGTTTATCCACAGCCCGCAGATGCTCAAGCAGATCCATCAGGCTTGCCAGCGCTGTGGTATTGGCGGGCAATTCCAGCCCCAGCAGGTTCGGCAACTGGCCGATAGCAATCACTACCGCCGCGCCGAGGGTGAAACCCAGCACGACTGAATGCGAAACGAAATTCACCAGCGCGCCGAAGCGCAACAGACCGAGCAGCCACTGGAAGATTCCGGCGAGCAAGGTCAGCAGCAGAATCAGCGTAATGTAGTCCTGCGATGCCGGCACGGCCAAGGGACTGACGCTGGCAAACAGCACAATCGAAATCGCTGCAGTCGGGCCGCAGATCAGATGCCAGGACGAACCCCACAGACAGGCAATCAGCACCGGGACAATCGCTGCATACAAACCGTACTCCGGCGGCAGGCCGGCGATCAGTGCGTAGGCAATTGACTGGGGTAACGCCAGAATCGCCCCGCTGAGCCCGACGATCAGATCCCGTCCGACGCTGGCGCGGGTTTGCCGTGGCAGCCAGGTCAGGAAAGGGAAGAGAGAGTGGCGGCTGGGGAAGGCCATGGGTCCTCGCGGTTGGGGTTTTGTTCAAGGTTATCAGGGTGTCCGGGAGAAGGCCCTCACCCTAGCCCTCTCCCAAAGGGAGAGGGGACTGACCGAGGTGTTTGGACTGGCTACATCGACCTGAGGAATCAGCGTCGAACTCATGTCTCGAATCAAACAACGATAGGCTCCCTTTCCCCCTCGCCCCCCTGGGGAGAGGGCTGGGCGGGCGGCGTTCCGATGAGGGGGCAAAGATCTCGAGCTGATCACTGATCCAGCAACCCCTCGATCAAAGCTTCGCCTTCACCGCCGCCAACGCATCCTTGCCATCTGCGGTTTTCACCCCGTCCAGCCATTTGTCCAGCACCGCCGGGTTGGCCTTGATCCACGCCTTCGCCGCCTCGGCATTGCTGATCTTCTTGTTCACCACCTCGGCCATGATGCTGTTTTCCATGTCTTGAGTGAACGCCAGGTTGGTCAGCAACTTGCCCACATTCGGGCAGGCTTCGGCGTAACCTTTGCGCGTCAGCGTGTAAACACTGCCGGTGCTTCCAAAGTACTTTTCGCCGCCCTTCAGGTAATGCATTTTCAGTTGCACGTTCATCGGGTGTGGGGTCCAGCCGAGGAAGGTGACGAACTTCTGCTTCTTCACCGCGCGCGAGACTTCTGCGAGCATCGCCTGTTCGCTGGACTCGATCAGCTTCCACTGGCCCATGTCGAAGTCATTTTTCTTGATGATTTCCTGCAGCGAAATATTTGCCGGCGCACCGGAGCCGATGCCGTAGATCTTGCGGTCGAACTTGTCGGCGTGTTTGTTCAGGTCGGCAAAATCATGCACACCGGCATCCCACACGTAATCCGGCACGGCGAGGGTGAACTCGGTGCCTTCGAGGTTCTTCGCCAGTTGCGTGACATCACCGGTGGCGACGAATTTGTCGTAGAAGCCCTGCTGAGCCGGCATCCAGTTGCCCATGAACACATCGACCTGGCCGTCCTTCAGACCGCCGAAGGTGATTGGCACGGCGAGGGTGTCGACCTTGGCCTTGTAACCCATGCCGTCGAGCAGAAACCCGGTGATAGCGTTGGTCGCCGCGATGTCGCTCCAGCCCGGATCGGCCATTTTCACCGTGTCGCAGCTTTGCTCGGCAAACGCCGAGGCGCTGCTCAATGCGATCAGGCCAACCGTCACAACTGTGGATAACTTGCCCATGGACTTCCCCTTACATTATTGGTTTTGGCAGGGTTGTGGATAACGTGCTTTGCGTTCCAGATCATCGAGGTCGATGTGGTTGCGCATGTACTGCTGACTGGCGTCCACCAGCGGCTGGTGATCCCAGCTCTTCAGCTTGCCGAGGGTCAGGGCTTGTGCGACGAAACGGCGGCGGCGCTGACTGGCGAGCACTTGGCCGTGGATTGTCGAAATGTCCCATTTGGCCCGCGCTTCGGCGAGAAAGTCTTCGAACAGTTGGCGATGTGCCGGCGACTGGCTGAGTTCTTCCAGTTCGCGCGGATCGTTGTCTACGTCGAAGAGTAGGCAAGGGTCGCTTTCGCTGTAGATGAATTTGTAGGCGCCGCGACGGATCATCATCAACGGGCTGACGGTGCCTTCGGCCATGTATTCGCCGAACACTTCATCGTGACCGCCCTGCCCTTGCAGGTGTGAAACCAGCGAGCGGCCATCCAGCGGCAGGCCCGGTTCGAGTGTGCCGCCGGCCAGTTCGACAAACGTCGGCAGCAGGTCGGCGGTCGACACCGCGGCGCTGACCCGGCCGGGATCGAACAACCCCGGTGCGCTGATCAGCAGCGGCACACGGGCAGCCATCTCGTACCAGTGCATTTTGTACCAGAGGCCTTTCTCGCCAAGCATGTCGCCATGGTCGCCGGAGAACACCACGATGGTGTCATCCAGCAAACCGGTATCTTCGAGGGTTTGCAGCAGTTTGCCGACGTTGGCGTCGATATAGCTGCACGCACCGAAGTACGCGCGGCGCGCGTCGCGAATCTTGTCCACAGGCAAGGGTTTGTCCCAAAGGTCGTAAACCTTAAGCAGGCGTTGCGAATGTGGATCGAGTTCGTGCTGGTCCGGCGTCGCTGGCAGCGGGATATCGGCATCGTCGTACAAATCCCAGTAAGCCTTGGGAATGGTGTACGGGTCGTGGGGGTGGGTCATCGAAACGGTCAGGCAGAACGGCTGTTCGCCGTCCTCGCGAATGTGATCGAACAGATATTGCTGAGCCTTGAACACCACTTCCTCATCGAAATCGAGCTGGTTGGTGCGCACGCAGGGCCCGGCCTGCAGGACCGACGACATATTGTGATACCAGGTCGGCCGTACATCCGGCTCGTCCCAGTTCACGGCCCAACCGTAATCGGCCGGGTAAATATCGCTGGTCAGGCGTTCTTCATAGCCGTGCAATTGATCCGGGCCGCAGAAATGCATCTTGCCCGACAGAGCGGTGCGATAGCCGAGGCGGCGCAGGTAGTGGGCGTAGGTCGGGATGTCAGCGGGGAAATCAGCAGCGTTGTCGTAAGCGCCGATCTTGCTCGGCAACTGGCCGCTGACCAAGGTGAAGCGCGACGGTGCACACAATGGACTGTTGCAGTAAGCGGCATCGAACACCACGCCTTGTTCGGCGAGGCGCGACAGATTCGGCAGTTTGATCGGCGACGGGCCGTAGAACGGCAATATTGGCGCGGCCATTTGATCGGCCATGATGAAAAGAATGTTCTTGCGCTTCATGTGATCGCGGCATTCCATAGTGAATATTTATGCGACATTGCTGCAATCGAGCATGGAGTCCATGCTCTGTTCGGTAAAGCCTGCGCCAGACAATGACTAGGATAAGCACAGCTTATGTATGAAGCTCTCGGGGACTTGTCGCTTGACCTGTTGCGCGCCTTCGAGGCGGCTGCTCGACATCGCAGTTTCACCGCCGCGGCGGTCGAGCTCGGCACCACGCAACCGGCAATCAGTCAGCAGATCAAAAGGTTGGAGGAACAGCTCGGCACACGCTTGTTTGATCGCATCTATCGCGGCATCGAGCTGACGGAGGTCGGCGTGATCCTGTTCGAGCAGGTCAGCCTTGGCTTGCAAAACATCGATGCCGGGTTGAGCGCGATCAGCACGCAGCAGCAACACGAGGTGCTGCAAGTCGCCACGGACTTCGCCTTCGCCGCGTATTGGCTGATGCCACGCCTGCATCGTTTCCACGAAGCCAACCCGCAGATCGATGTCAGCCTGGTGACCAGCGAGCGCAACCACAACATGCTGCGCACCGACATTGACGTGGCGGTTCTGTTTGGTGACGGGCGTTTCAAGCAGGGCGAAAGCCATTGGCTGTTCAGCGAAGAAGTGTTTCCGGTGTGCAGCCCGCTGTTGCTCAAGGGGCGCCCGCTACCGTTGCCCGCGCCGGCATTGCTGGAGTTTCCGCTGCTGCACTTGCGTGGCGAGAACAGCAGCAACTGGTTTGACTGGAGTGGCCTGTTTCGCGAGCTGGGCCTGGCCACCGCGCCGGCGCCGGGACAATTGCGTTTCGACAATTACACGCTGCTGATTCAGGCAGCGATCGGTGGCCAAGGCGTGGCGATCGGCTGGCGCCACCTTGTGGATAACTTGCTGACGCAAGGTTTGCTGTGTCGCCCGCTCGCCGAAACCACCCTGTCACGCCTTGGTTATTACGTGGTGCTGCCGCCACGCAAACGCCGAGGTGCGTTGATTCAGTTATTTGTCGATTGGCTGATGGCTGAGCAGGCCAGCAGCGCTGCGTCGTTCAACGGACTGGCACTGCCTTCGATTGCCATCTGAAGCGCTAGTCCGACGCGGCGACAAAATTCACATGCTCGCGGATATGCAGATTCAGCCTTAACTCGTCGGCAATCCCCACCGCCACGCGATTCAAGCGCTCCAGCGGCTCGGCCAGGCCCGGCTCGAGATTGCCGCCAACCTGACTGAAATGCTCAATGGTCAGCCCCGCTACCCCGTGGGGCGCGTTGACCAGTGTCCAATGCAGCGAACTGCTTTGCAGCGCCTCGCGAATTTCTTCCGCAGCGTGGCGTTGCAGGCGATCGTCGACGTCTGCCTCGTCGAGCACGGCAAAGTCACCCACCAGAAACAACCGCTCAACACTGGCCAGTTGCAAGCCATCGATCAGCGCATCCACCGCCAGCACTTGCTCGACCGGGCCGAGTACCACCGAGCGCTCGACGTGATCGCTGCTGAACGGCAACCCCGGCGCATCCAGTAGACAGATGACTGCGGTGCTGCCGGCCACGCTCTGGTTGACCCGCTCCGGGTCGAACAGATCACCGGTTTTGGTGCGCAAACCCGGACGTGGCGCCAGTGCGGTGAGATCGTCGAGAATGGCAATGACTTCGTGCTGGCGCCGCAGCAGTTCAGCCATCAGCGCGCTGCCCAGGCTACTCATGGCACCATAGAGCACCACTTTTACCGCCGGGGTTTCGGCATTCTTCATGGCTGTTTTCCTTGTTCTGGGCCCATATGGCCTGTGACGGTGGAAAACGCCGAGGGTTCGAACCGATCAGAGGATTTGCGATGCACGCGATCAAGGGTTATCACGCCCACGTCTATTTCGACGCCGATACCATCGACCAGGCGCGCGCCTTGTGCGAAGAAGCCGCGCAGACGTTTGCCTTGAAAATGGGCCGCGTCCACGAGCGCCCGGTGGGCCCGCACCCGGACTGGAGCTGCCAGTTGGCCTTCGGCCCGGAATTGCTCGGCGATGTCCTGCCGTGGCTGGCGCTCAACCGCCACGGCCTGGTGGTGTTTCTGCACCCCGATACCGGCAATGATTTGCTCGACCACAGCGACCATGCGATCTGGATGGGCGCGATGCGGGCGTTGGATTTGTCGGTTTTTTGAACAGCACCGATTGCAGCTAAAACATCAGCGGATGTGTCGGCAGTGGCAGTCGCTGCTGTGCGAGGGACGGCGCTTCAAATGCCCTTCCCCCGTGTTTATTGGCTCAGAGTCCACTTCAGCGGGCGAATGACCGTTCATTCATAGCTTTGCCCAGCGAAAGGTAGCTGAAAGCTTCCCCGATTAGGATCGCCCCACTCCCGGCAACAGACCGGTTGGCCAACGCCTGCGATGACCCGCTCGCCCCGGCCCATTTAACAACAACAATTGGTGATTCTGATGTCCTCTGCAACCCGCCTCTTCGCTGTCACTCCGCCCGTACGTTTCGCGTTTGCCGTTCTGCGCTGATCGCGCCTGATCCGCTCACCCAACTCGCCGCGCTACGCCTGGAGTATTTCCCATGCTGACTTTCCTTGGCTTCGCCATGGTCATCACGTTCATGTTCCTGATCATGACCAAGCGCCTGTCTGCGCTGATCGCGCTGATCATCATCCCGATCCTGTTCGCCCTGTTCGGCGGTTTTGCGCCGAAGATCGGCCCGATGATGCTCGAAGGCATCACCAAGCTGGCGCCGACCGGCGTGATGCTGATGTTTGCCATTCTGTATTTCGCCCTGATGATCGACTCCGGCCTGTTCGACCCGGCCGTGCGCAAGATCCTCAAACTGGTCAAGGGCGACCCGCTGAAAGTTTCGGTCGGCACCGCCGTACTGGCGCTCGTCGTTTCCCTCGATGGTGACGGCGCGACCACTTATATGATCTGCGTGGCCGCCATGCTGCCGCTGTACAGCCGCATCGGCATGAGCCCGCGGATCATGGCCGGTCTGATCATTCTCGCCGGTGGCGTGATGAACATGACCCCATGGGGCGGCCCGACTGCCCGCGCCGCGAGTGCGCTGCATGTCGATCCGTCGGATATTTTCGTGCCGATGATTCCGGCGATGGCTGCCGGTGTAGTGGCGATCCTGCTGATTGCCTATTTTTACGGCAAGCGTGAGCGTGCGCGCCTTGGTGAGCTGCATCTGGTTGGCGACGAGATCGATCACAGCGAAATCAGCGTCTCGCAATTCCCCGATGCGCGCCGGCCGAAACTGATCTGGTTCAACGCCGCGCTGACTTTCGGCCTGATGTGCACGCTGATCGGCGGCCTGCTGCCGTTGCCGGTGCTGTTCATGGTGGCGTTCAGTATCGCGATGATCGTCAACTACCCGTGCCTGCAGATGCAGAAGGATCGCGTCGCCGCGCATTCAGGCAGCGTGCTGGCAGTGGTCGGGCTGATCTTTGCGGCCGGTATCTTCACCGGTATCCTGTCCGGCACTGGCATGGTCGATGCGATGTCGAAGAGCCTGTTGGCGGTGATTCCGGAGTTCCTCGGCCCTTACCTGGCGGTGATCACGGCGCTGGTGAGCATGCCGTTCACCTTCTTCATGTCCAACGACGCGTTCTACTATGGCGTGTTGCCGGTGTTGGCCGACGCGGCCAGTCACTATGGAATCACTGCAGTGGAAATGGCCCGTGCCTCGATCGTCGGCCAGCCCGTCCACTTGCTGAGCCCGTTGGTACCGTCGACCTATCTGTTGGTGGCGCTGGCTGGTATCGATTTCGGTGATCACCAGCGTTTCACCTTGAAATGGGCGATCCTGGTGTGTATCTGCATTCTGATTGCTGCGCTGCTGTTGGGGACTTTCCCGGTGTTCAGCACTCTATAAGCCCAAGACTCACCGATTCGGGTCCTGGCTTCGCGGTTTGAAGCCCGGACCTTTTTCGGTTTAACAATTGCTCAAAGGAATACACATGGAATGGCTGACCAACCCCGAAATCTGGGTTGCCTTCTTCACCCTGACCGCCCTGGAAATCGTCCTCGGCATCGATAACATCATCATGATCTCGATTCTGGTCAGCCGCATGCCCAAGCACATGCAGCAGCGTACCCGAATCTTCGGTCTGGCTCTGGCGATGATCACGCGGATCCTGTTGCTGCTGTCGATCACCTGGGTCATGCGCCTCACCGCCGATCTGTTCGAAGTATTCGGCCAGGGCATTTCCGGCCGCGACCTGATCCTGTTCTTCGGTGGCCTGTTCCTGTTGTGGAAAAGCTCCCAGGAGATGTACCACGCGCTGGAAGGCGAAGAAGACAGCGACGACGCGCCTTCGGGCAAGGGCGGCAATTTCCTCTACACCATCATCCAGATCGCGATCATCGACATCGTCTTCTCGCTGGATTCGGTGATCACCGCCGTCGGCATGGTTTCCCATGTACCGGTCATGGTCGCGGCGATCATCGTGGCGGTGCTGGTGATGATGCTGGCCTCGGGCAAGATCAGCGAATTCATCGACAAGCACCCGTCGCTGAAAATGCTCGCGCTGTCGTTCCTGCTGGTGGTCGGTACCGTGCTGATCGCTGAGTCGTTCGACGTGCATGTACCGAAAGGCTACGTCTACTTCGCCATGGCGTTCTCGCTGGCGGTCGAAGCGATCAACATCAAGATGCGCGGCGCGATCGCCCGCAAGAAGAAGCAGCAGGACCCGGTGAAACTGCGCTAGAACACTGCATAGCTTCACGCCTTGTAGGAGTGAGCCTGCTCGCGATGGCGGTCCGTCAGTCAACAACGATGTTGAGGCTGACGACCCTATCGCGAGCAGGCTCACTCCTACATTTGTTTCTGGGTTCAGCCATTCGATTGTGGTGCTCCCACGTTTGTCCTGTGCAGCCAGGAACGCCGTTGCTACCGGGCACAACGGTTGACGCTCAAGGCTCTGGCCGTTAGCTTCCCCCGCTCGCCTCTACGACATACAAGGAACGTTCATGTCTGGAAAACCCGCCGCGCGCGTCACGGACCCGACCACTTGCCCGATTCCCGGTCACGGCACCAACCCGATTGCCAGCGGTTCGGGCGACGTCTTTTTCAACGGCCTCGCCGCTGCCCGCCTCGGCGACAAGTGCACCTGCGGACAAGCGCTCAGCGGCGCCTTTTCGTCGACAGTGTTCATCAACGGCAAGAACGCCATGACCCTCGACAGCACCGCCAGCCATGGCGGCGTCGTGGTGGGTGGCTCCGGTAACGTGATCATCGGCAGCTCGCACACCCCTGCGCCGTTCGTGCCGCCGTTGCCGATCATCGGTCAGCCCCTGGTCGAATTCAAAGCCGTCAGCGCTGGTAACGGCGAACCCATCGCCGAACAAGGCTACGAAATCGAAACCGCCGAAGGCCGCATCGTCAAAGGCCTGACCAATGCGCAGGGCATGACCCAGAGCGTCGCGACCCTGCAGCCCGATCTCGCCGTTGTACGCTGGATCGCCTGACCTTCAAGGACGAAACGATGACCGCACAATGCATCGCGCCAGACGACCTGGACATGAAAAAACTCTGGGACAGCACCTGCGAGCTGCCCACCTGCAAACGCGAGACCAGCATCACCGGCCCCAACCCGAAAACCCGCGTCGAAGTCCCGCTGCTGACCTGCAATTGCCTGTGGCGGCGCTTCCAGAAAGAAGCCGAAGAATGGGTCGCCCCCGGCGGCGTCCTCATCGCCGACCCGCAGGCACGCAACCGCAAGATCAACGCCGCGTATGCGCAGTTGTGGCTGGCGGATAACCGCTTTCAGTGGGCAGGGTTGGCGGCGTTTGCTTCGAAGCAGGTGGGGTGTGGATTGATTCACGCCACCAAACTGCAAACCGCCATTGCTGCGCAGAAAGCTGCGCAGGAGAAGGTCCGAACCGCGCCATCGGAAACCCTGTTCGAAGGCTTTGGGTTCAAGTTCAGCAGGACCAATCCCGAGGCGGAACAGGAGCTGGAAAAGGCTCGGGCGGCCAATCCGATGCCGACCGAAGACATCACCTTCGGCGATAACCCACGTTCAGTGGTTCAGCAGCAGCTGGACTATGTGTACGAGATGTTGGCGCTGGGTAATACGTCGCTGTTTCTGGACGTTTATCCGTTGCACCGGTTTTTTATGGTGCGGGGGTACAAGGAAATGGAGAAGTGTTTGAGAAGCCGGCGTGGCATTGAGAAGGATGTAATGTGGCCGATAGCGAATAAGGTGCAGTTTGGGATTGATGCGGGTGAGATTTACCGAACCTTTGAAGCGATTGATGCCGGTGAAATTGCCGAAAGCGTTCAACAGATGGCACGACACGAACAGTTGAATATCTTGCAGCCCGCAATGTATGAGGACACGCAATTTGCGACACTGATGCGCGGTACTCATGCGGGCAACTACGTATCCGTGGTGACTGGCATGTTCTCTGGTGCAGCAGAGGAAATTCAACTAACGCTTGCTAGTCAGTGCAAGGCTCCCGATAACAGACAAGTTTCATTTTCCAAGAATCCTATCGCTAATCTCGCGGACAGGGATCAGCGAATGGAGTTCGTGTTACGAGCTGCTGGCCAATTTGATGCTTTGCTCAAGAACCCAGCGACTCGTGCTCAACTGAAACAGTCAATTACGGATATTGCTAACGGGGGCGGAATAAAGTGACGATTATTTCGCGTCGACTGGCATTTGCCGGGACTGGGATAGCGCTCGTTATGGCGGTTGTTGTCGCCTACTCCATGTCCGGTGTCGACAGGATCTATGCTCATATTGGGAAGCCATACGCCGAAGTCGTCAAAGACTCCAGTTTCCCTGTTGAACGAAAAACAGCCATATATCCAAGTGACCCTCCCAAGGTCGACTCGACTTGGATAAGCAGCCCGGTCGTGATTACTTTTGATGATCCCGAGCATGGCTTTACCTTGCCCAAAACAATTTACGGCGCGGTGGGCTATACCAAGGGAAAAGTAGACGGCATAACGACGTCGCCAATGGTTGAATCGCTTCCCTTTGATAAGACAATTGCGCTCTTGGCCGAGCTGCAAACGATGTTCAGGAACGCCAACTGGACTCCTGAACCCGTTGAGGGAAATGATTGGATCAAAGTGCAGAGTGATGATGAAAGGCGACAGCTACAAGCGAAGCTTTTTGATCAGGCGGATGGGGTCATTCTTCTGGTTCCACACAAATACAGCCTGCTGATGCACATCAAGTGCTATGCGCGATGTGATGAGCGGAATGTGAAGACGGCCAGGTATTTAATCGACGTTGGCCTGAGCAGGGACCACTTCAGCGATTGATCCTGCAAAACCACAATCCTGTAGGAGTGAGCCTGCTCGCGATAGCGGTCTGTCAGTCAACGATGATGTTGAAGCTGATGGCCCTATCGCGAGCAGGCTCACTCCTACATTTGTTTGTGCTGGATTCAGAAGGTACCGACAAACCCGTTTCTCATGACACTTTTGTTTCAATCCACGCTTTAGCTGTGCAATGCTGGCGCCGAGACCGTTCGCCAACTACAGCTTAAGTATCAAGAACGTAGAAACCGCGCGGTGCCGTCCACTTGCCCCTCTGGGGCGCTGCTATCAGAGGGGGTCTGCATGCTCACCCTGCTCAATCTTCTTTCTGCCGTGGCCCTGCTGATCTGGGGCACGCACATCGTCCGAACCGGCATTCTGCGGGTGTACGGAACCAACCTGCGGCATGTGATCGGCCAGAACATGTCGAAGAAATGGCTGGCGTTCGTCGCCGGTATTCTGGTCACGGCGATGGTGCAGAGCAGCAACGCCACGGCGATGCTGGTGACTTCGTTTGTCGGTCAGGGCCTGATGGCGCTGACGCCGGCGCTGGCGACCATGCTGGGGGCCGATGTCGGTACGGCGTTGATGGCGCGGGTGCTGACGTTTGACCTGTCGTGGCTGTCGCCGTTGCTGATTTTCCTCGGGGTGATTTTCTTCCTGTCGCGCAAACAGACGCGGCTCGGGCAGATGGGCCGGGTGTCGATCGGTCTGGGGCTGATCATTCTCGCGCTGCAACTGATTGTCGAAGCGGCGGCACCGATCACACAGGCCCAAGGGGTAAAGGTAATTTTCGCTTCGCTGACCGGCGACATTTTGCTCGACGCCTTGGTCGGCGCATTGTTTGCGATGATTTCCTACTCCAGCCTCGCCGCCGTGCTGCTTACCGCCACCCTCGCCGGGGCCAGTGTGATCAGCCTGCCGGTGGCGATCGGTCTGGTGATCGGCGCCAACATCGGCAGCGGCATCCTCGCGTTCATGAGCACCAGCATGCAGAACGCTGCTGGCCGACAAGTGGCGCTGGGCAGCCTGTTGTACAAACTGATCGGCCTGCTGCTGATCATTCCGGTACTCGATCCGCTGGTGCATTGGATCGACAGCCTCGATTTCAGCCCGCAGGAAATGGTCATCGGCTTCCACCTGCTCTACAACACCGCGCGCTGCCTGATTCTGTTGCCGAGCGTCGGGCCGATGGCGCGGCTGTGTGCCTGGCTGCTGCCGGAGCGGCCGGAAGTCAACGGCACCGCCAAACCGCGACACCTCGACCCGACGGCGCTGGTCACGCCGAGCCTGGCGCTGGCCAATGCCGCGCGAGAAACCCTGCGCATCGGCGACCTGCTCGACAACATGCTTGATGCTACCCTCGATGTGTTGCGCGGCAAGCAAACGGCGGTGACCCAGGAAATGCGCCGGTTCGCCGATGACATCGAGTCGCTGTACAGCGCCATCAAGTTGTATCTGGCGCAAATGCCCCGCGAGGACCTTGGCGAGCGCGACAGTCGACGTTGGGCCGAGATCATCGAACTGGCGATCAACCTCAAGCTTGCTGCCGACCTGATCGAACGCATGCTGCGCAAGATCCAGCAGCAGAAAACCTCGCAGCGCCGCTCGTTCTCCGAAGAAGGCCTGGAGGATCTGGCCGGGTTGCACCAGCAATTGATCGCCAACCTGCGCCTGGGGCTATCGGTGTTTCTCAGCGGCGATCGCGAAAGCGCCCGCCAGTTGTTGCGCGAGAAACGCCGCTTTCGCGCACAGGAGCGGCGTCTGGCTCATGCGCATGTCAGCCGTTTGCAACGCAAGATCGTGCAGAGTATCGAAACCAGTTCGCTGCACCTTGAGCTGATCGCCGACATGAAGCGCTTGAACTCGCTGTTTTGCGGGAGCGCCTATGTGGTGCTGGAAACGGCGGATACCGGGGCTTTGGCGGTGGACGATATGACTGACATTACGCATTCGCCTTGAACGACTGGGGCTGGGGTCAGTCAGTTACAGTGGTTCAGCCTTCGCACCGCTATCGCCAGCAGGCTGGCTCCCACAGGTAAATGCAATTCAAATGTGGGAGCCAGCCTGCTGGCGATAGCGGTCTGTCTGACGACACGGATCTCCACATCAGCCGTATGGAAGCCTGTTATGCGTTGCCTGTTGTTCGTCTGTCTGTTGCTCGGTTCCCTGCCCGCCCTTGCCCTGGATCGGTTTCAGGTCGAAGGCTATGCGCTGCCCAACGGTTTGCAGTTGCTGCTCAAACCCGGCTCCGAGCGTGGTCATGTGGCGATCCGGCTGGTGGTCGGCGTCGGTCTCGATGATTTCGATTGTGACGAAAAAGAGCTGCCGCACTTGCTTGAGCATCTGCTGTTCAGCGGCATCGACGCCACCGGCGAAGGCGGACTGGAAGAACGCATGCAGGCGCTGGGCGGTGACTGGAATGCGTTCACCAGCAATGCCGACACCACGTTCGTCATCGAAGCGCCGGCGAAAAACCAGCGCAAGGTACTCGACCTGTTGCTCGATCTGCTGACCCAGACGCGCATCGACGACAACGCGATCAACGCCGCCAAGCGCGTGGTTGAACGCGAGGACGGTGGCCATTACACCAAACTGCGGCGGTTTCTCGATCGCCAGGATCTGGGGCACTCCGCCAGCAATCAACTGGCTGTCGAGCTGGGTCTGAAATGCCCGCAACGCGCCGAGGTCGAGCACCTGACCCAGGCGCAACTGGAGCAGGTCCGCAAAGCCTGGTATGCGCCAAACAACATGACACTGATCGTCGTCGGCGAACTCGACAAGCTGTTGCCGGCCTATCTCGAGCGCACCTGGGGCGCGCTCGAAGCGGTCGACCCGAGCGAGCATCGGCCACTGCCGGACATTCGCGCCAGCGCCGCCCATGAGCGCACCCTCACCCGCGGTTTTATCGGCGACAACGCCAAGCTGCACTGGCTGGTGCCGGAGCCGGTGCTCGACGATCAGTACGACCAGACCTTCGACATCCTCAAGGATTACCTCGACTGGGCGCTGTACCGGCAGATCCGCCTCAATCACGGTTTGTCCTACGGGCCGTGGGCCGAGCGCGAAGTGTTCGGCGGCGTCGGTTTCATGAGTCTCAACGCCGATCTGGATCGCGACGACGTCGACGAAGCAATTCAGGTGCTCGAAGACCTCAAGGCCGATCTGCTGAAGAACGGCCTCGACCCTAAGACCTTCGCCCGCATCAAACAGGCCTCCATCGCCCATCAGGCCTGGGCCGTGCAGGGCAACAGCGCGTTGGCCGACTATTACTGGAGCGCCCTGGCCGATTACCAGGACGGCCGCTTCGCCAATCCTGCCCGCGAACTGCAAGGCGTGACGCTGGAAGCGGCGAACAAGGCCATGCGCGAGTTGTTGTTGCAGCCGGGCTATTTGCGCATCGAGAAACCGTTGATCGGTGACGATCAGGTGCTGTGGATAAGTGCCGGTGGGTTGGGTGTGTTGCTGCTGATCGTGATTGGCTGGCGTGTGAGTAACCGCCGAAAAACCGCCGAACACTAATCCCCCCTGTAGGAGTGAGCCTGCTCGCGATAGCGGAATTACATTCAACATTGATGTTGGCTGATATGGCTATCGCGAGCAGGCTCACTCCTACAGGGGGATGTGTCGGTTTTAGTGAGCCCAAACTCGCCACATCGCCCGACGGACGCTACTCTGTCGGAGTATTTCCCCACTCTGTCGTGAACCGTCCCCATGTCGAAAATTCCCCTCCTGATCCAGCGCCTCCTCGAACTGATGAAGCGCTACCCCGGGGTCATTGCGCTGGGTGGTTTCATCTCCGGGGTCGGCAGTTTCATGCTGGTCGATCGCCAGCAGGGGCTGGCGAGCTGGATCACGGTGATCATGCTGTTGAGCTGGATCTGGCTGATGCTGGAAAACACCCTCACCGGGCTGTTCACGCGGATCTTCAAACGCGAGATTCCCCAGCCGCTGCTGCGCTACGCGACGCAGATGATCCATCAGGAAAGCCTGTTTTTCGTCCTGCCGTTTTTCTTCATCACCACCACCTGGAACAGCGGCCAGTTGTTTTTCACCGGCCTGCTCAGCGTCGCCGCCCTGATCTCCATCGTCGACCCGCTGTATTACAAATGGCTGGCGCCACGGCGCTGGGCGTTTCTGGCGTTGCACACCCTGACCCTGTTCGCCGCCCTGCTCACCGCGTTACCGGTGATCATGCACCTGACCACCGCGCAGAGTTTCAAATGGGCGCTGGGCATTTCCGTGTTGTTGTCGTTTCCGAGCCTGGCGTCGATCTTCCCGATCCGCACGCTGCGCAATGCCCTGGCGATCTTGTGCATCACCGTCGGCATTGGCGGCGTCGGCTGGGTGCTGCGCTCGTGGGTGCCGCCTGCGACGCTGTGGATGACCGATGTGGCGATCAGCACCACCTTGCAGGATCGCACCCCGGGGGCCAGCCTCGACACGGTCAGCGCCGAGCAGATCCGCAACGACGGGCTCTACGCCTACACCGCGATCAACGCGCCGCGCGGCCTCGATGAGCGGATCTACCACGTCTGGCAGTTCAACGGCAAAGAGGTCGACCGCATCGCTCTCGATATCCACGGCGGGCGCAAGGAAGGTTACCGGGCGTGGACGCACAAGCAAAACTTCCCCGGCAACCCGGCAGGCAAGTGGCAGGTGCGGGTGCTGACCGAAGACGGTCAACTGATCGGTGTGCTGCGTTTCGCCATCACCGACAGCACACCGGCCAAAGAAAAGTAATCCGGTTCGTGCTATTACGTAGGCTCTCGTAACAGCCGTACAAGCACGGAGCTTATGACCAGCAGCCCAACGCCCGGCAGCGCCCGCCTGGACACCTCGCTCAGCCCTGCCCGCCTGCGGGTCAGCGGCGACTGGACGCTCGCCCATTACACGGCGCTCAAGCACCTGAGCGAAAAGCTCCACGGCCAGTACGACGCCAATACCCCGATCGATCTCAACGACCTTGGCGCGCTCGACACCGCGGGCGCCTCGCTGCTGGTGGAGTTGCTCGGCGCCGAACGCCTCGGCAAATCCGCAGAACACCCGGATTGCACCCTGGCTGCGGCTGATCGTGCCTTGCTGCAGACGGTGTATTGCTCGCTGAGCGATTTCTGCGTGCCGCTCAAGGAACCGGAAGTCAGCGTCAGCGTGCAACTGCTCACGCGCATCGGCCGCGCCGTCGACACCGTGTGGCAAGACACCCTGCAACTGCTCGGCTTCGTCGGCCTGATCCTCGAAACGCTGGCGCGCGGGCTGCTGCGCCCCAAGCGCTGGCGCATCACGCCGATGATCGCGCACATCGAACAGACCGGCCTCGACGCCGCGCCGATCGTGGCCTTGCTGACGTTTCTGGTGGGCGCCGTGGTGGCGTTTCTCGGCGCTACGGTGCTGGCCGGTTTTGGCGCGACGATTTTCACTGTGGACCTGGTCGGCTTCTCGTTCCTGCGCGAATTCGCAGTGCTGTTGACGGCCATTCTCATGGCCGGGCGCACCGCCAGTGCGTTCACTGCGCAAATCGGCTCGATGAAAGCCAATGAAGAAATCGACGCGATCCGCACCCTCGGCCTCGACCCGATGGAGCTGCTGGTGGTGCCGCGGGTGCTGGCGATGCTGGTGGCGCTGCCGATGCTGACCTTTCTGGCGATGCTCTCGGGGATCATTGGTGGTGGCGTGGTTTGCGCGGTGTCGCTGGATATCTCGCCGGCAATGTTCCTTTCGCTGCTGCAATCGGACATAGGAGTGCAGCATTTTCTGGTCGGCATGGTGAAAGCGCCGATCTTCGCTTTCCTGATCGCTGCGATCGGTTGTCTGGAAGGCTTCAAGGTCAGCGGCAGCGCCGAATCGGTCGGTGCGCACACCACTTCCAGTGTGGTTCAGTCGATTTTCGTGGTGATCGTGCTCGACGCGGTGGCTGCGCTGTTTTTCATGGAGATGGGCTGGTGAGTCGTCAACCGCGCGCGCCTTCGGAGGCGGTGATTGAAGTACGTGGCCTGTGCAACCGCTTTGGCAGCCAGAGCGTGCACGAGAACCTCGATCTGGATGTGTACAAAGGCGAAATCCTCGCCGTGGTCGGCGGTTCCGGCACCGGCAAATCGGTGCTGCTGCGCAGCATTGTCGGGCTCAACCGGCCCAGCGAAGGTGTGGTCAAAGTGTTCGGGCAGAACCTGCCGAATCTGGCCGAACATGAACGTTCGTTGATCGAAAGGCGCTTTGGCGTGCTGTTTCAGAAAGGCGCGCTGTTTTCCTCGCTGACCGTCACCGAAAATGTCGCCCTGCCCCTCATCGAACACGCCGGCCTCAGCCGCCACGACGCCGAGCATCTTGCAGCGGTGAAGCTGGCGCTGGCCGGGCTGCCGTTGTCGGCGGCAGACAAATATCCGGCGTCGCTGTCCGGCGGCATGATCAAACGCGCGGCGCTGGCCCGCGCTTTGGCACTGGATCCGGACATTCTGTTTCTCGACGAACCCACCGCCGGCCTCGACCCGATTGGCGCGGCGGCTTTCGATCAGTTGATCCTGACCCTGCGCGATGCGCTCGGCCTCAGCGTGTTTCTGGTGACCCACGACCTCGACACGCTCTACACCATCACCGACCGCGTGGCGGTGCTGGCGCAAAAGAAAGTGCTGGTTGCCGGACCGATCGACGAAGTCTCGGAAACCGACGACGCGTGGATTCACGAATACTTTCACGGCCCACGTGGCCGCTCGGCGCTGGACGCCGCCAAACTGCTCAACGAGGTCTGACATGGAAACCCGAGCCCATCATGTGTTGATCGGCCTGTTCACGGTGATCGTGGTGGCAGGCGCCCTGCTCTTCGGTCTGTTCCTGGCCAAGTCCAGTGTCGACACCGAGTTCAAGGATTACGAAGTGGTGTTCAACGAGGCGGTCAGTGGTCTGTCCAAGGGCAGCTCGGTGCAGTACAGCGGGATCAAGGTCGGCGACGTGGTCAGCCTGCGCCTCGACCCGCAAGACCCGCGCCGGGTGCTGGCGCGCATTCGTCTGGCGGGCGACACGCCGGTGAAGGAAGACACCCAGGCCAAACTGGCGCTGACCGGGATCACCGGCACCTCGATCATCCAGCTCAGCGGCGGCACGCCCGAGAGCCCGAAACTGCGTGGGCATGACGGTCAGTTGCCGACCCTCATCGCTTCGCCCTCGCCTATCTCGCGCCTGCTCAATGACAGCAGCGATTTGATGACCGGCATCAGCGCGTTGCTGCAAAACGCCAATCACATGTTCTCCGCCGAGAACGTCGAGCGTGTGAGCAAGACCCTCGCCCATCTCGAACAGACCACCGGCACCATCAACGACCAGCGTGGCGACATCAAGCAGGCCATGCAGCAACTGGCGAGCGTCGGCAAACAGGCCGGCAGCATGCTCGAACAGACCTCGCTGCTGATGCGCAACGCCAACGGCTTGCTCAACGATCAGGGCAAGCAGGCCCTGGGCAGCGCCGAGCAGGCGATGAAGTCCCTGGAGCAAAGCAGCGTGACGATCAATGGCCTGCTCAGCAAAAACCAGAACTCGCTGGATAACGGCATGCAGGGTCTCAATGGCCTGGCGCCGGCGATCCGCGAACTGCGCGAGACCCTGACCTCGTTGCGCGCCATTTCCCAACGCCTCGAGGCCAACCCCAGCGGCTACCTGCTGGGCAGCGACAAGAACAAGGAATTCACCCCATGAAACTGACCCGAATCGCCCTCCTCTTCGCAGGTCTGACCCTGCTCGGCGCATGCTCGATTCTGCCGCAGTCAGAACCCTCGGACGTCTATCGCCTGCCCGCCGCACCGGCCCCCGCCTCGGCCAATGCGCTGACTCAGCCGTGGTCGTTGCGGTTGAACAAGTTGCAGGCCAGCGAAGCGTTGAATCGGCCGAGCATCGCGGTGATCCCACAGGGTGACGTGATCAGCAGCTACAAGGGCTCGCGCTGGAGCGATCCAGCCCCAGTGCTGCTGCGCAACCGCCTGCTCGACGGTTTTCAGCGTGACGGCCGGGTGACGTTGCTCAGTACCGATGACAGTAATTTTCAGGCGGATCTGGAACTGGGCGGCAGTTTGCAGGCCTTTCAGACCGAGTATCAGGGCGCCCAGGCCAGCGTCGTGGTGCGCGTCGATGCGTTGCTGGTGCGCGGTTATGACCAGCGGATTCTCGCCAGTCGGCGCTTTGAAGAGCGTCAGCCGTTGAGCGCTGTGCAGGTACCCGCAGTGGTGGCCGGGTTCGGTCAGGCCAATGATCGGCTTACTGCCAAAGTCGTCGCCTGGGCCGTGGAGCAAGGCCAAAAATTGGCCCACCAAAGACCTTAATCCCAACACAATCCCTGTGGGAGCGGGCTTGCCCGCGATGGCGGTGTGTCAGTCACCAGAGATTCTGGATGTGCTGCCCTCATCGCTGGCAAGCCAGCTCCCACAGGGTTTTCTATCAGCCGAAGAACCAGTAGCAGACAGCGATAGCGCCAACCACCCCGGCAAATTCCGCCAGCAACGCACACCCCACCGCATGCCGCGCGCGCTGAATCCCCACCGCGCCGAAATACACCGCCAGCACATAAAACGTCGTTTCGGTACTGCCCTGCACCGTCGCCGCCACCAGCGCCGGGAAGCTGTCAACGCCTGACGTCTGCATGGTTTCAATGAGCATCGCCCGTGCGGCGCTGCCGGAGAACGGTTTGACCATCGCTGTCGGCAACGCATCGACGAAGCGCGTGTCCCAACCGGCCCACTCGACCAGATGACGGATGCCGTCGAGACCGAAATCCAGCGCGCCCGATGCACGCAACACGCCCACCGCGCAAAGCATCGCCACCAGATATGGCAGCAAATTCTTCGCCACGTCGAAGCCTTCCTTCGCGCCTTCGACAAACGCTTCGTAGACCTTGACCTTGCGCAGTGCACCAATTACCAGAAACAGCAGGATCAGGCCAAACAGCGTGAGATTGCCGAGGATCGACGACAATCCCGCCAGCGCGGTGGCCGACATTGTCCCAAGCAAGGCCATGAAGCCGCCGAGGGCGAGCGCGCCGGGGATCAGGTAGGCCAGCACCACCGGGTCCCAGATGCGCAGACGCTGCATGAACGCCACCGAGAGGAAACCGACAATAGTCGAGCAACTGGTCGCCAGCAGGATCGGCAGGAACACCAGGGTCGGGTCGGGCGCGCCTTGCTGGGCGCGGTACATGAAGATCGTCACCGGCAGCAGGGTCAGGGAGGAGGCGTTGAGCACCAAAAACAGGATCTGTGCGTTGCTGGCGATGGTAGCGCTGGGATTGAGCTCCTGCAGCGCCTTCATGGCCTTCAGACCGATGGGCGTCGCGGCGTTGTCGAGGCCCAGACCATTGGCGGCGAAGTTCAGGGTGATCAGGCCGAGGGCAGGGTGGCCGCGTGGGACTTCCGGCATCAGCCGCAGAAAAAGCGGCCCGAGCACTTTGGCCAGCCATTCGACAATCCCGGCCTTCTCGGCGATGCGCAGAAAACCCAGCCAGAGGGTGAGGGTGCCGAACAGCAGCACCATGACTTCGACCGAAAGCTTGGCCATGGCGAAGATGCTTTCCACCATCGCTGCGAAGATCCCGGCGTTGCCGCCGATCAGCCACTGCGCCAGCGCCGACACGGCTGCCACGATGAAGAAGCCAAGCCACAGGCCATTAAGCATCAGTCAAATCCCCCGAAGAATGCCGCGAATGATAGCGGGGTGGCCAGAAACGACAAACCCCGGATTGCTCCGGGGTTTATTGGTATGGCTTACATCAATCATTGTGGGAGCGGGCTTGCCCGCGATGGCAGTGTGTCATTCAGCGAATAGGTTGAATGTGCCACCCTCATCGCTGGCAAGCCAGCTCCCACAGGGTCTGGCATTAATTTTTCGAGATTTCGCCAGCCGGCAGCTTTTCCTTGCTGCGCCAGTGCGGCAGGGAGTTCCAGTAGCGCTCGCCTTTGGCATCGTCGTACATGCCTTCCCAACGCGAGATCACCAATACCGCCAGGGCGTTACCAATCACGTTCAGTGCGGTACGGGCCATGTCCATGACACGGTCGACACCGGCGATGAACGCCAGACCTTCCAGCGGAATACCTACGCTGCCCAACGTTGCCAACAACACCACGAAGGACACGCCCGGTACGCCGGCGATGCCTTTGGAGGTGACCATCAGGGTCAGCACCAGCAGTAGTTGCTGGCTGATCGACAGGTCGATGCCGTACAGCTGGGCGATGAAAATTGCCGCGATCGACTGATACAGGGTCGAGCCGTCGAGGTTGAACGAGTAACCGGTCGGCACCACGAAGCTGCAGATGGCTTTCGGTGCACCGTAGGCTTCCATCTTCTCGATCACCCGTGGCAGCACGGTTTCCGAGGAAGCGGTGGAGTAGGCCAGCACCAGCTCATCCTTGAAGATGCGCATCAGCTTGAGCACCGAGAAGCCAAACAGTTTGGCGATCAGGCCCAGCACCACGAAGGCGAAGAAGGCGATGGCGACGTAAACCAGAATCACCAGTTTGGCCAGCGGCACCAGGGACGCGAAGCCGAAGTTGGCAACGGTCACCGCGATCAGTGCGAACACGCCGATCGGCGCATAGTTCATGATCATGTGGGTGACCTTGAACATGCTTTCCGAGACGCCCTGGAACATCTTCACCAGCGGCTCGCGCAGGTCCGACTGCAGGCTCGACAGGCCGAGACCGAACAGTACGGAGAAGAAGATGATCGGCAGCATTTCACCGCGGGCCATGGCCGCGAAGATGTTCGACGGGATCAGGTTGAGAATGGTCTCGATGAACGCATGTTCATGCTGCACTTCGGCGGCGGTCGCCTGGTACTTGGAGATATCCACCGTGCCCAGGGTGCTCATGTCGATGCCGGTGCCCGGATGGAACACGTTGGCCAACACCAGGCCGACAACGATGGCGATGGTGGTGACAATTTCGAAATAGATGATGGTTTTGAGACCGATACGCCCAAGCTTTTTGGCGTCGCCGACGCCGGCGATGCCGACGATCAGCGACGAAATGACGATCGGGATCACGATCATCTTGATCAGACGGATAAAGATATCGCCTGCCGGTTGCAGGACGTTGCTGATCCACCAGGCCTTCTCGGCGCTGAAGTGGTTGAGCAACGCACCCAGTGCAATCCCCAGAACCAGACCGATGAGGATCTGCCAGGCGAGGCTGATTTTTGCCTTCTTCATTATCTTTACCCTTACTTGCGTTTGACTCAGGCACATGCAGGAACTGGAACGCTGATCAGCGGAAAAGTCTGTGCATCTGCCTCCGTATAAGGTGCCCCGAATCGCGTGTTTACGGCTCTTCGGCAGGCGAAAAAAGGCGCAACTATTCCGATGCAAGGTTGCGCCGTCTAATGCCGTAAACGCCTACCCTATGCCGAATCGGCATGAGCTTTTTCAATTGAAACTCGCGTCCCAACCGGTTCGATTGTGACATTTCAGCCGGCATAAGTGCCGTGAACCGGCCATTCCAGCGTAGATCGGTCGATTCGCGGGGGAAAAATATCGGCAGAAATTTTGCGAAAAAGCCTACGTGAGGAGACTAGAAGTCACACTGTTTAAACGGTTTCTTTGTCGATATACGGTCGTCAGGAAACACCGCGTAATATTTACACGCGCAGTGTCGACGATCAAAAGGCTGTGAAGGGCGCGCTGATCAAGCTTTTTGCGGATGGGGAAGCTCAGCGCAAGTCCGCCGAGCCATGATTGGCCGACGAACCTGCGACGCAGCTTTTACCTGCCCTGACCCGGCCCTCGCGCAGGCACTCCCTGTACCCGTAGGTCACTCCGACCCTGCAACAGTCAGAACGTCCCGGCCCCCTGGTCATGCACCGACCCTCCTCGGGTGGGCGCAATGGAAAGCAGCAGGGCTGCTGCCTTCATGTTCGAATCAGTACCACTTCGGATCTTTCTTCAGGGTTTCCATCAGCAGATCCTGCATACCCTGGTCAGGCTTGCCGAAGAAGCGGTAAGTGGCGTGTCGCGTCGGCGACTTGTCCTGCGGCAGACCTTCCGGTACATCGACCAGCATGGCGTAGGCGTCGTCCTTGTCGAAGCTGAAGGCGACGATCAAGCGATGGTTCAGGCACTTGTCCTGATTTTCGCAGAGCGGGCCCACCAGATACTTGTCGCCGTCTTCAGTGACGGCATGCATCTGTTGCTCCGAAGTGCCGGAGAGGTTGATGACCCATTCCGGTACGCGCTCTTCCTTTTTGATCACGCTTTCCCAGGTCTCACGATACTGCTCATCGGCAGCGAGCAGTTCGTTGACCCGGGTCTGGCCGTCATTGGCCGCCATCGCCATGGCACTGCCGCCCAGAAGCAGGGCGGCGGCCAGCGTCTTCAAGACTGTCATTGTTAACCTCGGCCGCGACGGCCAAAGAAGAAGGAAGCGATGAACATCACCAGGAACACGACAAAGAGAATCTTGGCGATACCCGTGGCGGTGCCCGCGATACCACCGAAGCCCAGTACGGCGGCGATGATGGCAATGATCAAGAATGTAATTGCCCAGCTCAACATGGTGATTCTCCTTACTTTTCTATTTAGGGGTGTTACGTGTTCCGGCGCGGCGCGCCCGAATCGGTTTTAGCGAGTCAGAAAACCCAACGTTCTTCGCGAGGCAGTTGATCGAGCGGTTGTGCCTGATCGACTTCCATCATGCGCATCGTGGCGCGCTCGTCCTGAGTGCTGCTGACGGCGCTGAAATGGCTCTGCGTCGCATGCTGCATCGACACCAATGGCGCTTCCGGCTGCTGGCTGTTTTCCCAGCGCAGGTATTGCTGGCAGGCGATCAGGGTGATCAGCAGCGCCAGCACAGCGAACAGACCTTGCTGGAGATGCAGTGGCGAGAGACGCATGTGGGCGGCACGTTGGCGAGTCATCCTGGGTTCCTCACTCTTGTTCGGTTGGGGCAGTGCTGATCTGCCCGGGCTGAAACAGTTATTGCAGCCTGCATGCCAGTTTTGGATTGATTAAAAACACCTTTAAAATCAATAAGTTATAGATATATGGAAAAGCCTCAGCGACGCATCCTGCACGATGGGGTTATCCAGCGTCGTGCGGATTGCACGATTATTTCGTAGGAGATTTCGGTCTTACGGAATGAAGAGCACGCAGCAGATGTCAGAGATGTACGCAGGACAAGCCCTGCAAAACCGTGGCGGATTAAAAAATCAACAAAATCAACGTATTGGCCGTATCGGCTGGAGAGGGCTACCCTCCTATGGCTTGCATCGTTCAGAATAAACCATGCAACTTGCCCGATTTTTCCGGGACTAACCCAAGACCAATCACTATGGAGCGTAGGAAAAATGGAATCAGCCACTGAGCATCAAGGCCGCATTCTGCTGGTGGACGACGAATCCGCCATCCTGCGTACCTTCCGTTATTGCCTCGAAGACGAAGGTTATACGGTGGCCACCGCCAACAGCGCGGCTCAGGCCGAGGCATTGCTGCAACGTCAGGTGTTCGATCTGTGCTTCCTTGATTTGCGTCTGGGTGAAGACAACGGTCTGGATGTACTGGCGCAAATGCGTATCCAGGCGCCCTGGATGCGCGTGGTCATCGTCACCGCGCACTCGGCTGTCGATACCGCGGTGGATGCCATTCAGGCCGGCGCGGCGGACTATCTGGTGAAACCGTGCAGCCCCGACCAGTTGCGTCTGGCCACCGCCAAGCAACTGGAAGTGCGCCGACTGTCGGCACGCCTTGAAGCGCTGGAAGGCGAAATCCGCAAACCGAAGGACGGCCTCGACTCCCACAGCCCGGCCATGAAGGTCGTACTCGAGACGGCCCGCCAGGTTGCGAGCACTGACGCCAACATTCTGATTCTCGGCGAGTCCGGCACGGGTAAGGGCGAACTGGCCCGCGCGATTCACGGCTGGAGCAAACGCGAGAAAAAATCCTGCGTAACCATCAACTGCCCGTCGCTGACCGCCGAGTTGATGGAGAGCGAACTGTTCGGCCACAGCCGCGGCGCCTTTACCGGCGCCAGCGAAAGCACCTTGGGCCGAGTCAATCAGGCTGACGGCGGTACGCTGTTTCTCGACGAGATCGGCGATTTTCCCCTGACGTTGCAGCCGAAATTGCTGCGTTTCATTCAGGACAAGGAATACGAACGGGTAGGCGACCCGGTCACCCGCCGCGCCGACGTGCGGATTCTGGCGGCGACCAACCTTAACCTCGAAGACATGGTGCGCGACGGGCGCTTCCGTGAAGACCTGCTCTATCGCCTCAACGTCATCACGCTGCATCTGCCGCCACTGCGTGAGCGCGCCGAGGACATCCTGACTCTGGCCGACCGCTTCCTGGCGCGTTTCGTCAAAGAATATGCGCGCCCGGCGCGTGGTTTCAGTGACGAGGCCCGCGAGGCGCTGCTCGGCTACCGTTGGCCCGGCAACATCCGTGAGCTGCGCAACGTGGTTGAGCGGGCCAGTATCATTTGCCCGCAGGAACGTGTGGAAATCAGCCACCTCGGCATGGCCGAGCAACCGGCCAACAACGCGCCACGGGTCGGCGCCGCGCTGAGCCTCGACGAACTGGAAAAAGCTCATATCGGCGCCGTCCTCGCCACCGCCGGCACCCTCGACCAAGCCGCCAAGACCCTGGGTATCGACGCTTCGACCCTGTATCGCAAGCGCAAGCAGTACAACCTGTGAGCGCCCGACGATGAAACTGGCGATGAAGTTGCGGACCCGTTTGTTCCTGAGCATCTCCGCACTGATCACCGTGGCCTTGCTCGGGTTGCTGCTCGGGCTGGTCAGCGTGATGCAGATGGCCGGAACCCAGGAAGCGTTGGTGCGCAGCAACTTCGTCACCCTTGAACTGGGGCTCAAGTTACGTCAGACCTTGGGCGATCAATTGATCATCATGCTCGCGGAAAAGCCTGACCCCGTCGCGTTCGAGGCCTCCAAACAGCATTACTTCCAGTTGCTTGACGAAGGCATCGCCAAGGAGCAGCACGATGAAGAGCGCCAGTACGGCTTCAGCCAGGCCAAGGCCGACTACCTGAGTTTCCTGCAAGCCTTCGATCTGTCGCGTGACCCGAGCAACGCCGCAAGCTCCAGCGCCGATTTCCGCGAGCGCTTCAACATTCTGCGCAACGGGCTGATCACCGAACACAAACACGCACTGGATAAAATCAACGGCGTACAAAACGACGCACGCGATCGCGCCCTGTTGATCGCTGGCCTGCTCGGGCTGGTGGGGCTCGCCGTACTGATTATCGGATTTGTCACGGCCCACGGCGTGGCCCGGCGTTTTGGCGCGCCGATCGAAGCGCTGGCGCAAGCGGCGGACGAAATCGGCAAAGGCAAATACGACGTGACTCTGCCGGTGTCCTCATCGCTGGAACTGAATCAGCTGACCAAACGTTTCGGCCAGATGGCCGAGGCCTTGCGCGAGCACCAGGCGACCAACGTCGATGAGCTGCTGGCCGGGCAGCAACGCTTGCAGGCGGTCCTCGACAGCATTGATGACGGCTTGTTGATGATTGATCGCCAAGGGCAACTGGAGCACCTCAATCCGGTCGCCCAGCGGCAACTGGGTTGGGAAGACGACCGTCTCGGTCAGGGCCTGGGCACCGCCCTCGGCCGGCCTGAGCTGGATGCGCAGCTGCAACTGGTGTTGCGCGGCGGCACGCTTGAGCGCGCCCCAGACGATCTGAGCATCGAAGTCGACGGCGAATCGCGGTTACTGACCTACAGCCTGACGCCGGTCAGCCATACCCAAGGGCACATCCTTGGTGCGGTGATGGTGCTGCACGATGTCACCGAGCAGCGTGCGTTCGAACGGGTGCGCAGCGAGTTCGTCCTGCGCGCCTCCCACGAGCTGCGCACGCCGGTCACCGGCATGCACATGGCGTTCGGCCTGTTCCGCGAGCGGGCAAAATTCCCCGAAGAGTCGCGCGAAGCGGACTTGCTCGACACGGTCAACGAAGAAATGCAGCGCCTGATGCAGTTGATCAACGACCTGCTCAACTTTTCGCGCTACCAGAACGGCTTGCAGAAACTCACGCTCGCACCGTGTTCCATCGAGGACCTGTTGGAACAGGCGCAACTGCGTTTCGCCGAGGCGGCAGAGGCCAAGGGCATTGCCTTGAAGGTCGAAGTGCAGGGACCGTTGCCACGCTTGCAGGCCGATCAGGCGCAACTGGATCGGGTCCTCGACAACCTGATCGACAATGCCTTGCGTCACACCGCCCGCGACGGGCAAATTCGCTTGCAGGCGCGTCGGCATGGCGAGCGAGTGATCATCAGCGTCGAAGACAATGGCGAAGGTATCGCCTACGGGCAGCAAGGGCGAATCTTCGAACCGTTCGTGCAGGTCGGCCGCAAGAAGGGCGGCGCCGGGCTCGGGTTGGCGCTGTGCAAGGAAATCGTCCAGTTGCACGGCGGCCGAATGGGCGTGTATTCGCGGCCGGGGCAGGGCACGCAGTTTTATATGGCCTTGGCCGTTTAGGCACTGTTCGATACCGCCTGGGCGTTTTCAGGCTTCATCGTCCATGCGCCGCCCGACGAGGCGGCGACCACGGGTGATCAGTTCGATGAATTGCACCGCACTCAGCGCATGAGCGAACAGCCAGCCCTGGCCGAACTTCACCCCTTCACTGCTGAGCAATTGCGCTTGCGATTCCAGCTCGATGCCTTCGGCAATCACCTTCAGATCCAGTGCCTGGGCCATATGAATAATATGCGGCGCGACGCCGCTGCTTGCCGCGTCATGACCCAGGGCGTCGATGAACGCCTTGTCGATTTTCAGACAATCGACTGGCAGCGTTTGCAGGTAGGCGAGGCTGCAATAGCCGGTGCCGAAATCGTCTATCAGTACCTGATGGCCGACATCGCGCAAGGCTTGCAGATTTTCCCGTGCCACCACCACATCGATCAGGCCGCGCTCGGTCACTTCGAAGGCAATCTGCCGCGCCGCGACCCGGTGCAAGGTCAGCAGACGCGCCATGACCTGGCCGACGCGCGGCACCATCACGTCGCAGGCGGCGAGGTTGACCGAGATATAAAGCTGCGGATTGGCCCGCAATAAGTGACCCAGTTGCTCCAGCAAGCGTTGCAGGACGAAGTCGGTCATCTGGCGAATCTGTCCGGTATTTTCTGCCATCGGGATAAACAGGTCAGGGCTGGTCAGCGTGCCGTCCGGTCGCCGCCAGCGCAGCAGGGCTTCGGCGCCGACACAGTTGCGACTGTCGAGATCGAAAATCGGCTGATAGAGCACCTGCAACTCACCGCGCCGAATCGCGCCGTGCAGCTCGGCGTCGAGCGACTGGCGCTGGCGCACCAGCAAGAACACGCAGAAGCCAACGAAGGCGCCGAGCACCACGCACAGCGGAATCACCCACCACCATACGACCGGAATGTGCATGCCGGTGCGTGGCGCGATCAACACCAGCTGATATTCCGGGCTGTCGGTGGGCATACGGTAAATCAGGCGGGTATGTGTGACTTGCAAGGCAGCGCTGGCTTTCGGCGGCCACGGTTCGGTAGGCGGCCATATCTGCGCCTGGCCCAGCACCGGGATGGCCCGAGTGCCGTGGTCGAGTACGACCAGCAGGCTGCTGCCGGGCGACAGGTCGACCATGTCGGTGAGGTGCCCGCGCGAGGTGGCCACGCGGAAGTTGCCGCGCCCGAGCATCAGCGCCGCGCGGTTTTCATCAGGTTCTGTGGTGGTGTTCAGCCAATAGCTGTAAGTCGGGCCTGTGATGTCCGGTGCGCGAGCACTCGACAGGCCTTCCTGACGCGGGCGGTTGGAGCAAGTGCGCGAGGCGTCCATGTAGGCCGCTTCATACACGAAGCGATAGTTGAAGGTGACTTGTTGCAGGGTGGCGATCATTTCATCGTCGCAGCTGCGCAATGGCTGAGCTTCAAGATCGTCGAGGCTTTCGCGCAACTGGCCGAACAGTTGTTCCAGACGCACCAGAAAACGCTCACCCTGGGCGTTCATTTCCTGGCTTTCATTCTGCTCGACTTGACGCATCGCCACGAACATTCCGCCGGCAACCAGCAGGCTGGCACTGAGGACAGCCGCAATCATCGCCAAAAACACCGGGCGATAAAACCAGCTACGCAGCGTCTCTCGGGTAGCAGCCATCAGGGGATATCCGAAGAATTACCAATGAGTTATAGCTGCTGATTGTGAATTTGCGCTGACCGTCGGGCGGGCGTCATTATTTTGTCTGATTGAGGACCAGCAGCAGCGCCGCCGTTTGCGCGTCCGGCGTGCCGTCGAAGCGAGCAGGGCGATAGTGCATTTGAAACGCCGCGAGGACATGCCGGGTGGCGATGTCCAGTTCGCCGGTCTGCGGCGTGTCGTAGCCCACGCGCGCCAGCTGCGCCTGGAACCAGCTGATATTCGGCAGCTCGCCGCGGCTGAATATTGCTTGCTGACGCGCCACCGCTTGTTCGTTCGGCCACCGGCCAAGGCCTTCGGCGGCGAGACGCTTCCATGGAAACAATGGACCCGGATCGAGTTTGCGCAGCGGCGCGATATCGCTGTGACCGATGATGTGCTGCGGGCTGATACCGTTGCGCTTGCTGATGTCCTTGAGCAGGGCGATCAGCGATTGAATCTGTGCTTCGCTGTACGGGTACCAGAGGCGCCCGGTCGGGGTGTCCTTGAAACCGGGGTTGACGATTTCGATGCCGAGCGAACTGGAGTTGAGCCACGTACGTCCCTGCCACTGGCTTTCCCCGGCGTGCCAGGCGCGCTGGTTTTCATCCACCAGCTTGTAGACGGTGCCGCCCTTGTCGTCGCCGATCAGGTAATGGCTGCTGACTTCACCGTGGGTCAGCAGCTGCAGGGAACGTTCCAGCGAGGCCGAGGTGTAGTGCACGACAACGAACTGGATGCGGCTATCGAAGTTGGCCGAAGGGTGGCTGGTGTCGTAGCGCGGGCCGCTCGCGCAACCGGCCAAGACGAGCAACGAAGCAATAAGGGCGAAAAATTTCATGGCAGAAAGGAGTACACGGGAGACGATAATGCAACAGTGTAACGTAATGCCTTGCGTATCGACGGTCAGCGAGCGGAATTAAACAAAATGGAATAATTTGCTCAACCCAGCTCGACCCGGTTGCGACCTGCATTTTTTGCCCGATACAACGCCTGATCGGCTCGTTTCAGCACCACATCGCTATGTTCGCCGGCTCTGAATGACGCGAGGCCCATGGAAATGGTGATCGTCACACGCTCGCCTTTGAAGTGAAACGGGCAGGCTTCGACCGCCGCTCGCAATGCTTCCAGCAATTTTGCGCCGACTGCTGGCGGTGTGGCGGGCAGTAGCAGAACGAATTCCTCACCGCCAAAACGCGCGATGAAGTCAGAACCGCGCAGGCGTTTGCGCAACACCGTGGCTATGATCTTCAACACTTTGTCACCGGCCAGGTGGCCATAGCTGTCGTTGATTCGCTTGAAGTGGTCAAGGTCGAGCATCGCCAGGCTCAGGGTGTTGCCGTGCTGCTGCCATTGCTTGATTTCGTGTTCGAGGCGTTCGCTCCAGGCCGCGCGATTGGGCAGGCCGGTGAGCGGGTCGATCAGGGCTTTCTGCCGTTGTTCTTCAAGATGTTCGCGAAAGCCCAAGGCCTCCTGCTCCATGTGCGCCACCCGTTCGGACAAGCCTTTGAGCCGCGCCGCCACTTCCTGTTCGCGGGCGTCGCGCTGCTGGCGGTGCTGGTCCATGGTGCCGAGCAGGCCTTCTAAATGGTTCTCCAGCACTTGCTTGAGGTCGTCCAGGTCCGCCGCTTCCTGCACGCTGGTCTGCAAACCGTCGACCTGCTCGCGGATCTGCGTGTCCATCGCCCGCGCTGCCGAGCTGTTGTCGGCGTGGCCGTCGCTGGCGGCTTGCAGGTTGCTCTGAAATGCTTCGAGGCGTTCATTGAGTTGCTGCAGATACGCTTCGAACTCGTGCTGGCCGCTGTCGGTGATTGCCAGCATCAGTGTCGCGAGATCGTCGAGGATCGGGATCAGTTCGTACCAGTTCAGACCGTGTTTGAGCCGATCGCGCATCGCTTCGGCTTGCGGACGATGACGTTCCGGGAGGGTCAGGTCATCGAGCAGGCCGATCAGGGTGTCTTCGATGTGCCGGGCGACAGAGCTGTAGGACGGCTCCGGGGAATCCGGCAGGGCGAACAGGATGTCCTGCTCGGACTGCTCCGGGTCGATCGCAGCCAAGGCCTGGGCGATCGGCTCGGGCAAAGGCAGGCTGTCGAGCATCAGCGGCACCGAGTCGCCGGGATGAATCAGTTCGTCGGGGTTGTCTGCGCCGGGCGGCTGAACGGCAGCCGTGGCGAACACGGGCACGGGTTCGAAGGGCTTTGCTGGCGGCTCGGTGGGCGGCACGAAAGCCACCACTTGCTGCGGTTCTATTGGGGTCTGCGCTGCCGCCAGGTGCGTTTCGTCAGGCGCCGCACTGATCGTGGCAGCGGGTGCGACTGTCATCGGCGCGGTCGGTACTGGTGGCACCAGCTCGGGTTCGGACTGTGCTGCTGCCCCGGCCTGGAAGGGCGGCATAACCTCTGCGGCCGATGTGGCTGCTTCTGGCGCCGGCGTTTCCGGGTTATCGCGATTGCCGAACAAGCGTTGCAGCAAGCCCGGACGACCGGGTTCTGCCGGGGTTTCCAGCTGGCTCAACGCCTTGCCTTGCAAGCCACTCAGTTCGCTGAGCAACAACGGCATTTCCCGCGCCGAGCTGACGCGGCCGTCCAGTTGCTTGGCGAATTTCTTCAAAGGCTGCGCGACTTCACGCGGCAGCGGCAAGGCCTGTAGCTGCGTGACCAGCGACGTCAGTGCGGTGCTGACCTGTTCGATACGGGTTTCCCGGCGCTGCTCGGAGTCGAGCACGGCTTTTTCCAGGCGTGGCAGCAGGGCGGCGAGGCCGGCGTCCATGTCGTCGGTGCGCACCACGTCGCGCATCTCTTTCATGCACTGATCGACAGCCTTGTCGGTGCCTTCCGCCGCCAGGGTGCTGCGCACCAAGCCACGACGCAGCAAATCGAGGCGGGCGGCCCAGCGCCGTTCGAGCTTGTCCTGTTGTTCGATGCTTTTGAGGTATTTCTCTTTCCAGCGCTGGGCGTCGTCGCTCATTCAGGGCTTCCGCGAAGGTCAGGACTCAACGCGGGCAATGCATCGGCCGTGAGCGAACCCGGCAGACGAATCTCTACCGCGACCGGCAGGTGATCGGAAATCGGTTGTGCCAGCACTTCGACCTTTTCCAGAGTCAGGGTCGGGCTGAGCAGAATATGATCAAGGCAGCGCTGAGGACGCCAGCTGGGGAAGGTCGCTTCCACCTGCGGGGCCAGCAGGCCAAGATCGCGTAACGGCGAGTGTTGCAGCAGATCGCTGGCGTGGGTGTTCATGTCGCCCATCAGGACTTGATGCTTGTAGCCACCGATCAGCTCACGAATATAGGCCAGTTGCAGGCTGCGCGTACGCGCGCCAAGGGCCAGATGCATCATCACCACCACCAGCGCTTCCGGACCTTCGCCGAAACGCAGCAGAATTGCCCCGCGACCTTTTGGCCCGGGCAGCGGGTGATCTTCGATCGCCCACGGCTTGAGTCGACTGAGCACGCCGTTGCTGTGCTGCGCCAGTCGGCCGAGGTTGCGGTTGAGTTGTTGATACCAATAGGGGAAGGCGCCGAGCTGGGCCAGATGTTCGACCTGATTGACGTAGCCCGAACGCAGGCTGCCACCATCGGCTTCCTGCAGGGCGACCAGATCGAAGTCGCCGAGCAGATCACCGATCTTTTGCAGATTGCCCGAGCGCCCGGTGTGCGGCAGCAAATGCTGCCAGCTGCGGGTCAGATAATGCCGATAGCGCTCGGTGCTGATGCCGACCTGGATGTTGAAGCTGAGCAAGCGCAGACGCTGGTCCACGGGCAAGCCCGTGGACGCCAGGTGATGCTCGTTGACCTGCGGATCATGCAGGCCAACGCTGCGTTCAGACTTCCAGCGGCGCATGGCGAGGGCCGCGCTTAGTTGGCAGCCGCCTTGGTGGCCGCGCGCTCTTTGGCGACGAGGTCGTCAGCCAGTTTCAGCGCTTGTTCGGCACCCCCGGCCGAGCCGATGTCGAAACGATACTTGCCGTTGACGATCATGGTTGGCACGCCAGTGATTTCATACTTCTTGGCCAGCTCACGGGCCTTGACGATCTGGCCTTTGATGGCGAACGAGTCGAAGGTGGCGAGGAACTTGTCCTTGTCCACGCCTTGAGTGGCGAGGAAGTCAGCCATGTCGTTCTTGTCGGTCAGCTTCTTGTGTTCTTTCTGGATCGCGTTGAATACCGCCGCGTGAACCTTGTGCTCGACACCCATGGCTTCGAGAGTCAGGAACATCTGACCGTGAGCGTCCCAAGGGCCGCCAAACATGGCCGGGATGCGCACGAAGTTGACATCGGAAGGCAGTTTTTCAACCCATGGATTGATCACCGGCTCGAACGCGTAGCAGTGCGGGCAGCCATACCAGAACAACTCGACCACTTCGATCTTGCCAGGCACTGCAACCGGAACCGGGTTGGCCAGTTCGACATAAGGGGCGGCAGGGGCTTCAGCGGCCTGGGCGGTGACGCCGAACAGGCTGGCAGCGACGAGGGCGGCGCTGATGATCAGATTACGCATGCTTTACTCCTGAACAATTTGGGTCGCCTCGCTCGACCTGTTTTCAGACAGGTCCCGGCGGGCATGAGTGCTGTAGTGTAACGGCAGCGGCCACAAAAAAGGGCGGCCAAAGCCACCCTTTTTATACTTGCTGCGATGGATTAATCGAGCGTTAACGTTGCCGGAGATGTCCGTCTCGCTCAGCGCCCGAAACCACGCCTCAGTGCAGGCCCTGAATGTAGCTGGAGACGGCCGCAATGTCTTCGTCGCTCAGCTTGCGGGCGATGGTGCGCATGGTCATCGCGTCACCGTCATTGGCCCGACCGCCTTCTTCCTTGCGGAAGTCGGTCAGCTGTTTGGCAATGTATTGCGCGTGCTGGCCGCCCAGATGCGGGAAGCCGGCGGCAGCGTTGCCAGAACCGTTCGGCGAGTGGCAGCCGGTGCAGGCAGGCAAGCCTTTGTCCAGGTTGCCGCCACGGAACAGCGCTTCACCGCGTGCTACGAGTTTCGGATCGGCGGCGCCGACGCTGCCTTTCTGGCTGGCGAAGTAGGCGGCGAGGTCAGCCAGGTCCTGATCATTGAGGTTGGTCAGCAGACCGGTCATTTCCAGCACGACCCGCTTGCCGTCCTTGATTTCTTTCAGTTGCTTGGTCAGGTAGCGTTCGCCTTGCCCGGCCAGTTTCGGAAAGTTGGGTGCCATGCTGTTGCCGTCCGGGCCATGGCAGGCTCCGCATACGGCCGCTTTTGCCTGGCCTGCTGCGGCATCGCCAGCAGCATGGGCGAAGCCTGAAATTCCCACGGTCAACAGCAGACTCACGATCAGTTTGTTCATCAGCTAATCCAACTACGGCTAAGGGTTAAGTTATGGACCGGGTTTACTCTCGCTCATCCACAGGATGATGGCCTGGTAATCCTCGGCACTGCAGTCCATGCACAAACCACGCGGCGGCATCGCCTTGAAACCCTGGGTCACGTGTTGCACCAGCGTCCCCATACCTTTCGCCAACCTCGGCGTCCAAGCTTCCTGATCGCCTCTTGCGGGCGCCATGGGTAGTTGGCCGGAATGACAGGCACCACAAACACGGTTGTACACTGCTTCCGGATCCTGTGTAGCCTGTGCGCTGTAAAGCGGCATCAAGACTCCGGCAGCCAGCAGCCATTTCGTCATAAAACGACCTTTTCAGGGTTGAGAGCGATCTGCGTTCTAGTGCGCAATCAAGGTTTGTCGCTCTCGTGAACTTCATCCTTCGCTGGGACAAAGCACACACAAAATCTGCGGCATTATATACTGGCGTCACTGAAACGGAAGCGACACCGCGTTCCGCGCCCAATCCCGGCGCCGCCCACATCGGAAATCCCATGCAACTCAAGAATCCCATCCTCGGCCTGTGCCAACAGTCCACGTTCATGCTCAGTGCCGCCAAAGTCGATCAATGCCCTGACGACGAAGGCTTCGAAGTGGCGTTTGCCGGTCGTTCCAATGCCGGTAAATCCAGCGCATTGAACACTTTGACGCACGCCAGCCTGGCGCGGACCTCGAAAACGCCGGGTCGCACACAGCTATTGAATTTCTTCAAGCTAGACGATGATCGGCGTCTGGTCGACCTGCCGGGCTACGGTTACGCAAAAGTACCGATCCCGCTCAAGCAACACTGGCAGCGTCACCTTGAGGCTTACCTCGGTGGCCGGGAGAGTTTGAAAGGTCTGATTCTGATGATGGACATCCGCCATCCAATGACTGATTTCGACCTGCTGATGCTCGACTGGGCCGTCGCGGCCGGCATGCCGATGCACATCCTGCTGACCAAAGCCGACAAGCTCACCTACGGCGCGGCAAAAAACACGCTGCTGAAAGTACAGTCGGAAATCCGCAAAGGCTGGGGCGACTCGATCACCATCCAGCTGTTCTCCGCACCAAAACGCATGGGCCTGGAAGAGGCCTACACCGTCCTGGCCGACTGGATGGAACTGGCAGACAAAAACACCGAGGCCGCTGCCGAGTAAATTCAGAATGGGGAAAAATTGGTTGTAGTGTGGTCAGGCAAGGCAAAAGTAGCGCTAAAACGGCCGGGGTCGCGCTCGACTTTAGGGGACCTAAATGAGCATTTTTAGCGATGCTTTTAACGCAGCATGGCCGCGCTACAGCCGATTTTTTGGCAAAAAAAAGCCCCGGGATTCATTGGGGAGGTCGAATTCCGGGGTTCAAGTTCCGAACCGCTAGGGCGGGGTTCAGATATCTGCCAACACTTAACACAACATAGGAGCATCGAAGGGCTTCACCAGCCATTCAGTACCTCTGAGTGTTCAGTCGCCAGATTAGTTCAGATTTTTTTCGAAAAGTTTGGAATAGCTTCCAGCGCGTTCGGGTCTAAGCTCGTTTTCAACGGGTTTGCCGCGACCTCGGTCGCGGCAAGACACGCGCCTCAGTGCGCCTCATCCCAGTTATTGCCCACACCGACTTCAACCAGCAACGGCACATCCAGTGTTGCCGCTTCGCTCATGTGCTGACGAATCTCGGCGCTGACCTGCTCGACCAGATCTTCACGCACCTCCAGCACCAATTCATCGTGCACCTGCAGGATGACCCGGGCATCGAGCCCGGACGTCGTCAGCCAGTTATCTACCGCGACCATGGCTTTCTTGATGATGTCGGCGGCAGTGCCCTGCATCGGCGCGTTGATCGCCGTGCGCTCGGCGGCGGCGCGTTCCTGCGGCTTGTTGGAGTTGAT
The DNA here is from genome assembly GCF_055484735.1 of Pseudomonas sp. 15C. NCBI lineage: Bacteria > Pseudomonadati > Pseudomonadota > Gammaproteobacteria > Pseudomonadales > Pseudomonadaceae > Pseudomonas > Pseudomonas sp. 15C. The sequence continues at coordinate 162,097 of NZ_JBUDGD010000004.1, forward strand.
CTCCGGAAGGTACAGGCGACGGCCGAAGAAAGTCTCGACGTAACCCTGATCCGCCGCCTGCGCGCGGGTGCGCTCCATGTACTCGCGAACCCCCGGATAACGGGCGAAATACGTGTCGATGTAGGCCTTGGCGGTCTTCGTGTCGACGCCGATGTCCTTGCCCAGTTTTTGCGCGCCCATGCCGTAGATCAGACCAAAGTTGATCGCCTTGGCGCTGCGACGCTGGTCGGAACTCACCTCCTGCAGCTCGACCTTGAACACTTCGGCAGCGGTGGCAGTGTGCACGTCCAGGTTGTTGCGGAAGGCGTTCATCAGGCCTTCGTCGCGCGACAGGTGCGCCATGATCCGCAGTTCGATCTGCGAATAGTCCGCCGCCAGCAGTTTGTAACCTTTCGGCGCCACAAAAGCCTGGCGGATGCGCCGACCCTCAGCGGTGCGTACCGGAATGTTCTGCAGGTTCGGATCGCTGGAAGACAGGCGACCGGTCGATGCCACGGCTTGATGATAGGAGGTATGGATACGTCCGGTGCGCGGGTTGATCTGCTCCGGCAGGCGATCGGTGTAGGTGCTTTTCAGCTTGCTCATCGAACGGTGCTCCATCAGCACCTTTGGCAAGCGGTGATCGTCCTCGGCGAGTTTCGCCAGCACTTCTTCGGCGGTGGACGGCTGGCCTTTGGCAGTCTTCTTCAGCACCGGCAGGCCGAGCTTTTCGTAGAGGATCACGCCCAGCTGTTTCGGCGAACCGAGATTGAATTCTTCACCGGCGATTTCGAACGCTTCGCGCTCCAGCGCGACCATCTTGTTGCCCAACTCGATGCTCTGAATACCCAACAATTCCGCGTCGACGAAGGCGCCCTGGCGCTCGATGCGCGCCAGTACCGGCACCAGCGGCATCTCGATATCGGTCAGTACGCTGGCGAGACTCGGGATAGCGTTGAGTTTCTCCACCAGCGCCTGATGCAGGCGCAAGGTGATGTCGGCGTCTTCGGCTGCGTACGGCCCGGCCTGTTCCAGCGCGATCTGGTCGAATGTCAGCTGCTTGGCGCCTTTGCCGGCAATGTCCTGAAAGCTCACGGTGGTGTGGTCCAGGTATTTCAGCGCGAGGCTGTCCATGTCGTGGCGGGTCGCGGTGGAGTTGAGCACGTAGGACTCGAGCATGGTGTCGTAGGCAATCCCGCGCACACTGATGCCTTGGTTCTGATCACCACCGATGGCGCAGTTGGCGAGGATGTTCATGTCGAACTTGGCGTGCTGGCCGACTTTCAGCTTGTCTGGATCTTCAAGAATCGGTTTCAGCGCGCGCAACACGCTGTCGCGATCCAGTTGCTCCGGCACGCCGATGTAGGAGTGGGTCAGCGGGATATAGGCGGCTTCTTTGGCTTGTACGGCAAACGACAGGCCGACCAGTTGCGCCTGCTGCGCGTCGATACCGGTGGTTTCGGTGTCGAAGGCGAACAGCTCGGCGTTGCGCAGTTTTTCCAGCCAGACGTCAAAGCGTGCCTGATCGAGGATGGTTTCGTACGCGGCTTGAGCAGGCGCAGCGGCAGCCTCGGCGGGGGCCGCGCTGAACAGATCATGCGCGGGTACAGGTTCGGCCGCCGCGCTGAGTTCCAGGCGCTTGGCGTCACGATCGAGGTCGTTGAGCCAGCTCTTGAATTCCAGCAGGGTGTACAGCTCGTACAGCTTGGCTGGGTCTTCCGGGCCCATCTGCAGATCGTCGAGGCCGATATCCAGCGGCACGTCGATCTTGATGGTCGCCAATTGGTAGGAGAGGAATGCCATCTCCTTGTGCTCTTCGAGCTTGGCCGGCAGCGTCTTGGCGCCGCGAATCGGCAGGCTCGGGACGATGTCGAGGTTGGCGTACAGCTCAGTGAGGCCGCCATTGACCCCGACCAACAGGCCGGATGCGGTTTTCGGGCCGATGCCGGGAACGCCCGGAATGTTGTCGGACGAATCGCCCATCAGCGCCAGATAATCGATGATCTGCTCCGGTGCGACGCCGAATTTCTCCTTCACGCCCTCCACATCCATCGAGCTACCGGACATGGTGTTGACCAAGGTAATGTGGCCGTCGACCAGCTGCGCCATATCCTTGTCGCCGGTCGAGATGATCACCGGACGATCCGCCGCCGCGCTGCTGCGGGCGAGGGTGCCGATGACGTCGTCGGCCTCGACGCCGTCCACGCACAGCAGCGGGAAACCGAGGGCGATCACGCTCTGGTGCAGCGGCTCGATTTGCACGCGCATGTCGTCGGGCATGCTTGGGCGGTTGGCTTTGTATTCGGCGTACATCTCATCGCGAAATGTCCCGCCCTTGGCGTCGAACACCACGGCGAACGGGCTGTCCGGGTACTGCTTGCGCAGACTCTTGAGCATGTTCAGCACGCCCTTGACCGCACCGGTCGGCAGGCCTTTGGACGTGGTCAGTGGTGGCAGCGCGTGGAAAGCGCGGTACAGGTAAGACGAACCGTCCACCAGGACGAGGGGGGCTTGGCTCATGAGCAGGATCAACCTTTTCGGCGGGTCCGGGGCTAGAATAGCGGGACCGTTGACGACAAAGGGACAAGGTTATCATGCGTACGTTAAATCGCTTGCTGCTGGTCGGTCTGATTGCTGTCTCACCGTTGGCCGCGATGGCGGCGGATGATGCGCCGGGGGGAGACCCTGAGGTCACCATCCGTACGGACGGCGACAAGACCATTCAGGAATACAGCCGGAATGGCTTCGTCTATGCGATCAAGGTCACACCCAAGAAAGGCAAACCGTATTTCCTGGTGCGCGCCGATGGTTCGGACGCCAATTACATCCGATCTGACCAGCCGGATATGCTGATTCCGTCGTGGGAAATCTTTACCTGGAAGTAAGATTCCCGACTTTTAATCGGCGTCGCCTCGCGACGCCTGAACTGAGCAGTTTTTAACCATGTCTGTGTTCACGCCCCTGGCTCGGCCCGAGCTGGAAACCTTTCTCGCCCCTTACGGGCTTGGCCGTCTACTCGATTTCCAGGGGATCGCCGCCGGCAGCGAAAACACCAATTTCTTCATCAGTCTGGAGCAGGGCGAATTTGTCCTGACCCTGGTCGAGCGCGGGCCGGTGCAGGAGATGCCGTTTTTCATCGACCTGCTCGATGTGCTGCACCAAGCCGATCTGCCGGTGCCCTATGCGCTGCGCACCACGGACGGCGTGGCCTTGCGCGAGTTGAAAGGCAAACCGGCGCTGTTGCAACCGCGTCTGGCCGGCAAGCACATCAAGGTCGCCAATGCCCAGCATTGCGCGCAGGTCGGCGAGTTGCAGGCGCATCTGCACCTGGCGACTCAGGGCGAGCGCATGATCAAGCGCAAGACCGATCGTGGCCTGGACTGGATGCTGGAGGAGGGTGGCGAATTCTTGTCGCACCTGAGCGGTGAACCGCAAGCCTTGCTGCAAAAGGCGCTGGCTGAAATCACCGTGCAGAAGGAGCGGATTCTGGCGTTGCCTCGGGCGAACATTCACGCCGATCTGTTTCGCGATAACGCCATGTTCGAAGGCACTCACCTGACCGGGCTGATCGACTTCTACAACGCCTGTTCGGGGCCGATGCTCTATGACGTAGCGATTGCCCTGAACGACTGGTGTTCGGATGAGGCAGGCGTAATCGATGGGCCGCGTGCCCGCGCGTTTCTCGGCGCCTATGCGGCGCTGCGCCCGTTCACTGCGGCGGAGGCCGAGTTGTGGCCGACGATGCTGCGCGTGGCTTGCGTGCGGTTCTGGCTGTCACGCTTGATCGCCGCCGAGCAGTTTGCCGGGCAGGACGTGTTGATTCACGATCCGCAGGAATTCGAGCAGCGGTTGGCGCAGCGGCAGCAGGTCAATACACCGTTGCCCTTTGCCCTTTAAAAGCTTCGCGAGCAGGGTTTTGTTGGTTCCTTTGGGAGCGAGCCTGCTCGCGAAGGCGGAGGTCCATTCAGCATGTATGTTGACTGACCCAGCGCTTTCGCGAGCAGGCTCGCTCCCACAAGGATTTCGGTGTCAGAGCGATTCCAGGCACCCAGCCAGATCATTGCCGAGCTTTTCCAGCACCTGCTCATAACCCTGAGCCGTCGCCGGCGTGTAACCCCCCAGCGCATCCAGCTCCGCCAGCTTCACCGGCAGGCCGGCGACCAACGTCTCCGCCAAACGCGGACGCAGCGGTGGTTCGCTGAACACACAGGTCTTGCCGACTTCCTGCAAACGCGTGCGCATCGCCGCGACATGCTGGGCGCCTGGCTGCACTTCAGCCGCTACCGCGAACACCCCGGCGTGCTTCAGTCCATAGGCGTCTTCGAAATAATCAAACGCCTCGTGAAACACGAAGTACGGCTTGCCTTCGACATTGGCCAGACGCTTCTTCAAGCGTTGATCCAAGGCATCCAGACGCTCATCGAACGCCTTGGCATTGCGCTGATAGCGCTCGGCATTGGCCGGGTCGGCAGCGCTCAGGTCGGCGGCCATTTTATCGGCGATCACCCGCGCATTCACCGGCGACAGCCACAAGTGCGCGTCCAGCGAGCCCGGGCGGTGATCGTGATCATGGTCGTCGGTTTCTTCGGCGTGGGAATGGTTGTCTTCGGCGAAATGTCGCAGTTTCAGCCCAGGCAGATCCTGCACCGCGACGCTTGGCAGCTTGCGGCCATTGAGTACGCGGGGCAGGAAACCTTCCATGTCCGGACCGATCCAGTACAACAGATCGACCGACTGCACCTTCCGTACGTCGGATGGGCGCAGCGCATAGTTATGCGGTGAGGCACCCGGTGGGAGCAGCACTTCGGGAACCGCCACACCGTCCAGCACGGCTGCGGCAATCAGCTGCAACGGCTTGATGCTGGTGAGCACTTTGACTTCGGCCTGAGCCGAACCGATCAGCAGGAAACTGGCGATAAAAGCCACAAAAACAGAAAAAAGTCGGGACACGATGACCACTCAAGGAGGCGAGAACGGGTAACATAATAACGTCTCTATCAAAACTCGTCGCCGCCCATGCCTATTACACCGATCGCCAGCCGTCCCCACGACCACTCACATTGCGTGCACAGCGCGCTCTCTGAGGCCGATACCTTGTGCGCCCAGAAAGGCCTGCGCCTGACTGCCCTGCGCCGCCGGGTGCTGGAACTGGTCTGGCAGAGTCATAAGCCGTTGGGCGCCTACGACATTCTCGCCGTGCTCAGCGAGCAGGATGGCCGCCGCGCCGCGCCACCGACTGTTTATCGGGCATTGGATTTCCTTCTGGAAAACGGTCTGGTGCACCGCATTTCGTCGCTCAACGCCTTCGTCGGTTGCGTCCACCCGGAGCACGCGCATCAGGGCCAGTTCCTGATCTGCCGGGTGTGCCACGCTGCCATTGAGCTTGAACAAAAAGTGATCAGCGACGCGATCATCAACAGCGCCAGGGATGTTGGCTTCATCGTTGAAGCGCAGACCGTCGAAGTCGTCGGCCTGTGCTCCGGTTGCCAGGGGGCTTGATGAGCAACGCGCTGATCCGTCTGGAACAGGTCGCCGTGACATTTGCCGGGCAGACCGTGCTGGACAACATCGAACTGAGCGTCGAGCCGGGGCAGATCGTCACCCTGATCGGCCCCAACGGCGCTGGCAAGACCACGCTGGTGCGCGCCGTGCTCGGCTTGCTCAAACCGGACAGCGGCAGCGTCTGGCGCAAGCCGAAACTGCGCGTTGGCTATATGCCGCAGAAACTGCATGTCGATCCAACCCTGCCGCTCTCGGTGTTGCGCTTTCTGCGCCTGGTGCCAGGTGTTGATCGTCCGCGTGCATTGGCTGCGTTGAAGGAAGTCGGCGCCGAGCATGTGATCGACAGCCCGGTGCAAAGCGTTTCCGGCGGTGAAATGCAGCGCGTATTGCTCGCTCGGGCATTGCTGCGTGAACCAGAACTGCTGGTGCTCGACGAACCGGTGCAAGGCGTCGACGTCGCCGGGCAGGCCGAGCTGTACAGCCTGATCACCCGCCTGCGCGACCGCCATGGCTGCGGTGTATTGATGGTTTCCCACGATCTGCATCTGGTCATGAGCACCACCGATCAGGTGGTTTGCCTCAATCGTCACGTCTGCTGCTCCGGCCATCCCGAGCAGGTCAGCGGCGATCCGGCATTCGTCGAGCTGTTCGGCAAGAACGCGCCGAGCCTGGCGATCTATCACCACCACCACGATCACGCTCACGACCTGCACGGTTCGGTGGTCAAAGGCCCGGTTGCCGGGCAACCCCATGTTCACGGAGACCACTGCAAGCATGGCTGATTTTCTGTTGTATGCCCTGCTTGCAGGTCTGGCATTGGCGCTGGTGGCAGGGCCGTTGGGTTCGTTCGTGGTGTGGCGGCGCATGGCTTATTTCGGCGACACCCTGTCCCACGCCGCGTTGCTCGGCGTGGCCCTGGGCTTTTTGCTGGATGTCAGCCCGACGGTGGCGGTGACGGTCGGTTGCCTGCTGCTGGCGGTGTTGCTGGTGACCTTGCAGCAGCGCCAGCCGCTGGCCTCCGACACGTTGTTGGGAATTCTTGCACCGAGCACCCTCTCGCTCGGTCTGGTGGTACTAAGCTTCATGCATGAAGTGCGGATCGACCTGATGGCCTATCTGTTCGGCGACCTGCTGGCGATCAGCCCGACCGATCTGGCGTGGATTCTCGGCGGCACGGCGGCGGTGCTGGTGTTGCTGGTGACGCTGTGGCGGCCCTTGCTGGCGGTTACCGTGCACGAAGAACTGGCGCGGGTCGAAGGGCTGCCGGTGGCCGGCCTGCGCATGGCACTCATGCTGTTGATCGCGGTAGTGATCGCAGTGGCGATGAAAATCGTCGGGGTGTTGCTGATTACTTCGCTGCTGATCATCCCGGCGGCTGCGGCACAGCGTCACGCCCGCTCGCCCGAGCAGATGGCGCTGGGCGCGAGCCTGCTGGGCATGCTCGCGGTGTGTGGCGGGCTGGCGCTGTCGTGGTTCAAGGACACCCCGGCGGGGCCGTCAATCGTTGTGACGGCCGCCGCACTGTTTCTGCTGAGTTTTGTTCTGCCCCGTCGAGGGGTGTAGACTTGCTCGCTTTTTGCGCAATTAGAGAGTCGCAGGAATGAAGCCGTTCGCCTCCCGTTATCTGCTCCTTGTCGCATTTTCCGTGCTGCTGGGCGCCTGCCAAAGTACGCCGCCGGTGGCTGAAGTCCCCGACGCGCGGGCTACGGCCATCGCACAGCTGGAGCAAAGCCTGGCCAGCAGCGAACTGGCCACCGCCGAAGACCAGTTGGCCGCTTTGCAGGCCGCAACCCCCAACGATCAGTCCCTTGAGCAATACCAGCGGCAACTGGCCGAGGCGTACCTGCGCCGCAGTCAGATCGTGCTGCAGAAGGGCGATGTCAACGCCGCAGCCACCGCGTTAAGCCGCGCCCGTGTGCTGATGCCCAAGGCGCCAGCGCTGACCGGTGGCGTCAACGGCGCCATCACCGAAGCGCGCAAGGCCGAGCTGGAAAAGGCCGAGGCTGCATTACTCGCCGCCGAAGCCCGGCCGAAAGCCAGGGTGATCGACCCGACCGCCGAAAGCACCACGGTTGCGCTGAACATCCATGATATTCACAAACTGCAGCGGCAACTCGATGCGATCGCCGCCGATGTCGTGAATTACGAGTGTGCCGTCAGCATTCAAGCGCCGCGCACGGCGGATTATCCGTGGCTGGCGACGTTGCTGAGCAAACGGGTTAAAAAGCTGAGTCCGGACTTTGATTTGCAGATCGAGAAGCAGATTGTGCGCACGGTGCCGGCGCAGATGGTTTTAAGCCCGCGCAAGCCATAAAAAGCATCGCGGGCAAGCCCGCTCCCACAAGGACAATATGACTCTGTGGGAGCGGGCTTGCCCGCGATGGCGTTGTTACTGTCAGCGAAGATTTTCAGGCGGGAATGGCTTTCGACTTAGGCTCCCGCGCCCAAACCCGGTGCTCGCCAATCGCCGCAAAGAACGGCTTGGTCAGCGCAGCCACATCCACGCCCTGCAACAACCCGGCATCCGCCTCCAGTTTGAGCAAATCCTGCAACTGCTTGGCGTCGCCGTGCAGCGCAATCGCCTTCAGGTGTTTGTAGGCCTCAAGCAGGTAATGCAACGCCACGCCGTCAGCGCTCAGTGCCTTGATCGACGCCGCGCCACCCGGCACGAACACCGCGTCGAAGGCGATCGACGGCATGCCTTCCATCGACGCATCCACCGGCAATGCCTTGCCATCCGCAGTTTTCACCGGCGCTGATGTCGGGCCGAGTACTTTGGCGTGGGCGCCTTCGGCTTTCAGCGCGTTCTTCATCGCATCGATGGCCGCGCTGTCTACGCCGTTTGCAGCGAGAATCGCCACTTTGCGCGTTTTGATATCACCCGGCAGCAGGTTGGCCTGGCTCAGCGCTGGCGAGCGTTCCAGTGAGGTCTTGCGAACCTCGACGGTGCCCTGGGTTGGCACTGGCAAACCGAGGTTTTCCGCGACGCGCTTCGCTAGCGTCAGGTCGATATTGGCGAGAATTTCGTTCACTTCCCGTGCGCGGATGAACTCGCGCTCGACCTTGCCCAGCTCGAAGCTGTAGGCGGCGATGATGTGCTCCTTCTCGTGGTCGCTCATGCTGTTGAAGAACAGCCGCGCCTGGGAGAAGTGGTCGCCGAACGACTCGCTGCGCTGGCGGATCTTGGCGGCGTCGATGCGCTCCGGATAGCTCTCGAAACCACCGTCCTGCGCGGCCGGCGGGGTTTCTTTCGGCCAGCCGCCATCGATCGAGTTTGGCTCGTAGGAGGCGCGCCCCTTGTCGATGGTGGTGCGATGCTGGGCGTCACGCTGGCCGTTGTGGAACGGCGCCACCGGGCGGTTGATCGGCAACTCGTGAAAGTTCGGCCCGCCGAGTCGGCTGATCTGCGTGTCGGTGTAGGAAAACAGCCGGCCCTGCAGCAGCGGGTCGTTGGAGAAGTCGATGCCCGGCACGATATGGCCCGGGCAGAACGCGACCTGTTCGACTTCGGCAAAGAAGTTGTCCGGGTTGCGGTTGAGGGTCATTTTGCCCAGCGGCGTGATCGGCACGATTTCTTCGGGGATGATCTTGGTCGGATCGAGAATGTCGAAATCGAAGGCGTGTTCGTTTTCCTCCTCGACGATCTGCACGCCAAGTTCCCATTCCGGGTAGTCGCCCATTTCGATCGACTCCCACAGGTCCCGACGGTGGTAGTCGGTGTCTTTACCAGCCAGCTTCTGCGCCTCGTCCCACACCAGCGAGCAGGTGCCGGCAGTCGGGCGCCAGTGGAATTTGACGAAGCGCGATTTGCCCTCGGCGTTGATCAGGCGGAAGGTGTGCACGCCGAAGCCCTGCATGCTGCGCAGGCTTTTCGGGATGGCCCGGTCGGACATCGCCCAGATCACCATGTGCGCGGATTCCGGCACCAGCGAGACGAAGTCCCAGAAGGTGTCGTGAGCCGAGCCGCCGGTAGGAATTTCATTGTGCGGTTCGGGTTTCACCGCGTGGACGAAGTCGGGAAACTTGATCGCGTCCTGAATGAAGAACACCGGCATGTTGTTGCCGACCAGGTCGAAGTTGCCTTCGTCGGTGAAAAACTTCACCGCAAACCCTCGTACGTCACGCACGGTATCGCCGGAACCGCGCGGGCCCTGTACCGTGGAAAAGCGCACGAAAACCGGGGTTTTCTTGCCCGGGTCCTGAAGGAAACCGGCCTTGGTCAGTGCCGCGTGGTTCTCGTAGCTCTGAAAGAAACCATGGGCACCAGTGCCGCGGGCGTGAACAATGCGCTCGGGAATGCGCTCATGGTCAAAGTGCGTGATTTTCTCACGCATGATGAAGTCTTCCAGCAGCGACGGCCCGCGTGGCCCGGCTTTTAGAGTGTTCTGGTTATCGGCGATCTTCACCCCCTGATTGGTGCGCAGGGCCTGACCGGTTGCGTCGGAACGGAATTCTTCCAGGCTCTCGAGCTTGGCGTTGGTGTTGGCGCGATCCGGGGTATCGGTCCCGGCCAGTTCACTTTTAGCGGGTGCAGGCTTTTTGATGCTCATCAGACGTAAACTCCTCGTTTGGCCCCGGATGCCTTCCGCAGACCCTTGAGTGATTCCCGGGCACGGCACCCAGGGTTTCAAGTCGCTTACTTAGTGACTGGCGAGCGTTTCAGCCGTTCCGTTTATCTGACCTTTGATCGCGTTATTGCCAAATCGAAGGTTAATTGCGAAATAAATGCTAAGAACCTCTATACGGACAGGCTAAAATGCGCGCCCGGCTAACCGCTGATCCTTTTCCAACGCGCCCCACAAGGTTCGCTACGTGATCGAGTTTCAAAACGTGCACAAGACTTACCGCGTCGCCGGTAAGGACATCCCCGCGCTGCACCCGACCAGTCTCACCATCGAGAACGGTCAGGTGTTCGGCCTGATTGGCCATTCCGGTGCGGGAAAAAGTACCCTGCTGCGTCTGATCAATCGCCTGGAAGATTCCAGCGGCGGCAAGATCATTGTCGACGGCGAAGAAGTCACCGCACTGGACGCCAACGGCCTGCGCCGTTTCCGCCAGCAAGTCGGGATGATCTTTCAGCACTTCAACCTGCTGGCGTCGAAGACGGTCGCGGATAACGTCGCGTTGCCGCTGACCCTGGCCGGCGAACTGTCGGGCAGCGACATCGACAAACGCGTCGCCGAATTGCTCGCGCGGGTTGGTCTGTCCGATCACGCGAAGAAATACCCGGCACAATTGTCCGGCGGCCAGAAACAGCGCGTCGGCATTGCCCGTGCGCTGGCGACCAAACCGAAGATTCTGCTGTGCGACGAGGCCACCAGCGCCCTCGACCCGCAGACCACCGCCTCGGTGCTGCAACTGCTGGCGGAGATCAACCGCGAACTGAAACTGACCATCGTCCTGATCACCCACGAAATGGACGTGATTCGCCGTGTCTGCGACCAGGTGGCGGTGATGGACGCCGGTGTGATCGTCGAGCAGGGTTCGGTGGCCGATGTGTTCCTGCATCCGCAGCACCCGACCACCAAGCGTTTCGTCCAGGAGAGCGAGCAGATCGACGAAAGCGAGCAGCGCGACGATTTTGCTCACGTGCCGGGCCGCATCGTGCGTCTGACCTTCCAGGGCGAAGCGACCTACGCGCCGTTGCTCGGTACCGTCGCCCGGGAAACCGGCGTCGACTACAGCATCCTTGCCGGTCGCATCGATCGCATCAAAGACATTCCGTACGGGCAATTGACCCTCGCCGTCACCGGTGGCGACATGGAAGCGGCCTTTGCCCGCTTCACCGCTGCTGACGTTCACATGGAGGTATTGCGCTAATGGAAATGTTTGACGCTGCAATCAAGCAATACGACGCCGCGATAGAAGCCATCAAGCTGTTCTTTCAGAACATCGACTGGCTCGAAATCGGCCTCGCCACCAACGACACTTTGCTGATGCTCGGCGGCTCGCTGTTGTTTACGGTTCTGCTCGGTCTGCCACTGGGCGTGCTGCTGTTTCTCTGCAGCCCGCGTCAGTTGCTGGAGAACCGAGTCCTCTACGCGATCCTGTCGGTTATGGTGAACATCCTGCGTTCGCTGCCGTTCATTATTCTGCTGATCGTGATGATCCCGTTCACCGTGCTGATCACTGGCACGTCGTTGGGCGTGGCCGGTGCGATTCCGCCACTGGTGGTCGGTGCCACGCCGTTCTTCGCGCGGCTGGTGGAAACCGCGCTGCGTGAGGTTGATCGCGGCATCATCGAAGCGACCCAGTCGATGGGCGCGACCACGCGGCAAATCATCGTCAATGCCCTGCTGCCGGAAGCACGCCCGGGCATCTTCGCGGCGATTACGGTGACGGCGATTACACTGGTGTCCTACACGGCGATGGCCGGTGTGGTCGGCGCCGGTGGGCTGGGTGACCTGGCGATCCGTTTCGGTTACCAGCGTTTCCAGACCGACGTGATGATCGTCACTGTGGTGCTGTTGCTGATTCTGGTGCAGGTGTTGCAGATGGTCGGCGATCGACTGGTCGTGCATTTCTCGCGCAAATAAGCGGTTTTTAATCAAGAGAGGCGCGGGCCATTCGCTGGCGAGCGCCATCACAAGGAGTTCGCTGAATGAAAAAACTGATCGCTGCTTTTGCTGCCGTTGCAGCATTCTCGGCGCAAGCCGAAACCCTGACCGTTGCCGCCACCCCGGTGCCGCACGCGGAAATCCTCGAGTTCGTCAAACCGGCGCTGGCCAAGGAAGGCGTGGATCTGAAGGTCAAGGTATTCACCGACTACATTCAGCCAAACGTGCAGGTGGCGGAGAAGCGTCTGGACGCGAACTTCTTCCAGCACCAGCCGTACCTCGATGAGTTCAACAAGGCCAAGGGCACCAGCCTCGTTTCCGTTACCGGCGTACACCTGGAGCCGCTGGGCGCCTATTCAAACAAGCTCAAGGATCTGAAGGATCTTCAGGGCGGCGCCAATGTGGTCATCCCGAACGACGCCACCAACGGCGGCCGTGCGTTGTTGCTGCTGGCCAAGGCCGGCGTGATCACTTTGAAGGATCCGACCAACATTCTGTCGACCATCAAAGACATCGCCGAAAACCCCAAAGACCTGAAATTCCGTGAACTGGAAGCCGCGACCATCCCGCGTGTGCTGACCCAGGTCGATCTGGCGCTGATCAACACCAATTACGCGCTGGAAGCCAAGCTTGATCCGTCCAAGGATGCGCTGGTGATCGAAGGTAACGACTCACCGTACGTGAACATCCTCGTGTCCCGCGCGGACAACAAGGACAGCGACGCGATGAAGAAACTGGCGGCTGCGCTGCACAGTCCGGAGGTGAAGCAGTTCATCACCGAGAAGTACAAGGGTGCGGTGTTGCCGGCGTTCTGATTCCGGTAGTTACAAATGAAAAAGGGGCGCATTTGATGCGCCCCTTTTTTTGCCTGGAATATGGCCCCTGTAGGAGTGAGCCTGCTCGCGATCGCGGTGTGCCTGTCACATCAATATTGGACATGCCGACGCCATCGCGAGCAGGCTCACTCCTACAATGAATCTGCGGTGCGCTTACTTGTGATTCAGCATTTGCGGAAGTTGCGCAACCAGCTTGGCATTGTTCAACGGCGCCCGGATAAATCCGCGCTGCTTGCCGTCCGGGCCGATCACCGCCAGGTTGCCGCTGTGATCCACCGTGTAATTGGGCTTGCTGGTGTCGGCCGGGATAAACGGAATGCTCACCGCATTGGCAACCTTCTGCAGCTCTTCGATCGACGCCGGCGTCACGCCAATGAACTGCGGATCGAAATACCCCAGGTACTGCTTCAGCTGCTTGGGGGTATCGCGGTTCGGGTCGACGCTCACCAACACGATCTGCAGCTTGTCCACCGCATCCTTGGGCAATTCGCTCTTGATCTGGCGCAGTTGCGCAAGCGTGGTCGGGCAGATGTCCGGGCAGAAGGTGTAGCCGAAGAACAACAGACTCCATTTGCCTTTCAACTCATCGATTGCAACCGGTTTGCCGTCCTGATCGGTCATGGTCACGTCCGGCAGGGTGCGGCTCTGCGGCAGCAGGATGATCCCGGCGTCGATCAGCGCGGTCGGGTCGCCCTGGCCTTTGCCGCTCAGCACTTTGTTGACGGTCAGGCCCAGGATCAGCGCGATGACGGCGACGAGGATGAAAACGGTTTTCTGGGTTCGGGTCATAGGTTCAACAGTAAGTAGTGGTCTACGAGCAGGGCGATGAACAACAGGAACAAGTACCAAATAGAGTACTTGAAGGTGTTGATCGCCGCGTGCGGCCGAGTGCCACGGTACAGCACCACGGCCCATTGCAGAAACCTGGCGCCGAGGGCGAGGGCGCAGATCAGGTAAAGCATGCCGCTCATGTGAATCACGTACGGCAACAGACTCACCGCCAGCAGCGCAAAGGTGTACAGCAGAATGTGCACTTTGGTGTAGTGCTCCCCGTGCGTCACCGGCAGCATTGGAATGTCGGCCTTGGCGTATTCCTCTTTGCGGTGGATGGCCAGCGCCCAGAAATGCGGCGGCGTCCAGGCGAAGATGATCAACACCAGCAGCAGCGGTTCGGCGCTGACGTGACCGGTGGCGGCGGTCCAGCCGAGCAATGGCGGTGCGGCGCCGGCGAGGCCGCCGATGACGATATTTTGCGGCGTCGCGCGTTTGAGGAAACCGGTGTAAACCACCGCGTAACCAAGCAACGAGGCGAGGGTCAGCCACGCCGTCAGCGGGTTGGTGAAGGTCAGCAACAAGGCCTGACCGAGCAGCGCCAGCACCAGCGCAAACGTCAGCGCTGCCGCCGGTGAAACCCGGCCCTCGACCAATGGCCGTTTGTGCGTACGCGCCATCACCGCATCGATGCGCCGATCGACCACATGATTGACCGCCGCCGCGCCGCCCGCGCACAGCGCAATACCGAGATTGCCAAACACCAGCACCGTCCACGGCACGCCGGCGCGGGTGGCGAGGAACATGCCGACCAGCGAGGTGATCAGCATCAGCACCACGACTTTCGGTTTGGTCAGCTCCAGATAATCGCGCCACAGCGCTTGCGTCGCGCGCGCGCCGGTCAGACTCGCCATGGCGTTTCTCCTTTAAGTGCAATGGGCGCGACGGCGTGTTTACGCGGGCTGAGGTGCCAGCGTGCGAGCGCCGGTCGGGTGACCCGGACGAGGCGGGTGCGCGCGTGATAATTGACCAGCACCATGCTCAGCAACAGCGCCGCGCCCCCGATGTTGTGCGCGACCGCGACCGCCAGCGGCAGATGGAACAGCACGTTGCTGATACCAAGGCTGATTTGCGCGGCGAGGACCACCAGCACCAGCCCGGCCAGGCGCGTCATGCCCACTGCTTTCAACTGCCAGGCCAGGCCGAGCAGCACAGCGGTCACGAGCAGCGCGCCGATGCGATGGGTCAGGTGAATCGCGGTGCGCGCATCACTGTCGAGTTGCCCGCCCAGATAATTCGGGCCGATGTGTTGAGTCAGGTGAAACCCATTGGCGAAATCCGCCGGCGGCAGCCATTGCCCATGGCAGGTCGGGAAGTCGATGCACGCCACCGCGGCGTAGTTGGAGCTGACCCAGCCGCCGAGAGCAATCTGGCCGATGACCAGCAACAACCCGGCCGTGGCCCAATATTGCAAACGCCTGGGCACGGTCAGCGCCGGCAGTACGCCGGACAAGCGCAGCGTCAGCAGAAACAGCAGGCTCAAGGTCGCGAAGCCGCCGAGCAAATGCCCGGTGACCACCTGCGGCCAGAGCTTGAGCGTCACCGTCCACATGCCGAACGCCGCTTGTGCAAACACCACTGCCAGCAGAAACAGCGGCAGCTTCAACGGCAGCCCCGGGTGGCGGCGATTGACCCAGGCGCGCCCGGCCAATACAGCAATCAGCAACCCGAGGGTGCCGGCGAAATAACGGTGGATCATCTCGTTCCAGCCCTTGTGCGCTTCCACCGGCGAGTCCGGGTAATGCAGTTCGGCATGGGCCAGTTGCGCCTCGCTTTTCGGCACGCTGATAAACCCGTAGCAACCCGGCCAGTCGGGGCAGCCGAGGCCGGCGTGGGTCAGGCGCGTGTAGGCGCCGAGCAGCACCACAATCAGTGCCAGCAGGGTGGCAAACAGCGCGAGGCGAAATCCAGGTTTGGCCATGACGATGCCCTTATCCGATGTTGGACAGTTTCAGCAGATGCCGCAGGTCGTTGAGCAGATCCTTGCCTTTCACGTTCGGTTCGTAGCGCAGCACCAGATTGCCGTGCGGGTCGATGATCCACAGTTGTGGCGTGGCTTTATCGCCGGTGGCCTTGCTGAAGGCGGCAGCGTCCAGCGGATAGCGCTGCAGTTGCGGATATTCGCGTGTGAGCTTGGCCTCGTAGTCAGCGCTCAGTGGTTGCGTCGCGGCAAGGGCATGGCTGGCGCGCCCGGCTTCGCGGCCGAGACCGATCTGGATCTGCCGCGCCAGATACACCAGTTGCTGGCAATCCACCGCACACGCTGTCGGCGCCGTCACCAGCAATTGCCAGCGCTCCTCGTCCGCCTGCACGCCGAGGTCGGTGCGGGTCTGGCCGTTGCCGATCAGTTCGCCGTGATATCTGCGGCCCTCGGGCACCCAGAACTGCAATTTGTACATGCCGGTGGCGAGGATCATCGGCCCCACCACGCCGAGGACAATCAACAGCAGCTGGATGCGTCCGCGACGGCGGCTGACGGCAGGTTTGGCTTCAGACATGCTGGGTGGATTCATGGCCGTTCCCATGGTGCTTCTCCTTTGCGTTGTGCAAGCCCAAATAAACGTAGAGACCGAGCAGGGCGGTCGCCATGGCGAACCACTGCACGGCGTAGCCGAGATGTTTTTCCGGGCCCATCGCGACCACGGGCCAGTCGGTCCGGTAGCTGGCCGGGCCGGGTTCGGCGCGCACTTCATAGGCGAAGCCGTCGCGCTCAAGCGTTTGCCAGAGCTTGCCCGGCTCGACGGCGGTAACGGTTTGCGGCCAGGTGCGGCTGACCGGATCGGCATGCAATTGGAACGTCGCGCCGGGGGCGACGTAGACCCAGGCATCGAGCATCAGCGCATCAGTAGGCGTGGAGAACTGCGGCGCCACACGGCGATCCGGCCACGGCAGCCAGCCGCGATTGACCAGCAGCCACAACCCGCTGCGCTGATCCTGAAACGGTTGCAGCAACTCGACGCCAACCTTGCCGCCACGCTGGCGGTTATCGAGCAACAAGCTGTGCGCGGCATCGAATTGGCCGTGCAGACGCACGCGGCGATAAGCCGGATCGGCGCTGGTTGCGAGTTCGCTGCTGGCCATCGGTTCGGCCGCACGGCGCTCGGCATAGCTGGCCAGCAGCGCGGTTTTCTCCGCGCCGCGGCCCAGTTGCCAAAAGCCCAGCGCGATCATCAGCGGCAGCAACAACGCGACCACTACGGTCGGTATCACCCCCGGCCGGAAGCGCTTCATGGCCGCGCCACAAAGTCAGTCGTCGCGCTCGCTATACTCAACTGCATCGCCTGTCCCCCGGAGTTCTTCCCATGCTCAAAGCAGCGATCGTCCTGATGCTGATTGCCACGGTGATCAGCCTGTTCAGCGGCCTGTTTTTCCTGGTCAAGGACGACAGCAGCTCCAATCGCCTGGTCATCGCCTTGAGTGTTCGGGTGGCCTTGGCCGCCGTCACCGTCGGCCTGATCGCCTGGGGTTTCTACAGCGGCCAACTGGTGTCCCACGTACCGTGGTAGCTGCAAGCGGTCAGCTACAAGCTACAAGTAAAAGCTTTACCGCTTGAGCTTGAAGCTTGCAGCTAGCGGCTTGCAGCTGCTGTCCCACGTACCGTGGTAGTTGCAAGCTACAAGCGGCAAGCTACAAGTTGGGAGCCATCGCGCTTTGACTTGAAGCTTGCAGCTAGCAACTTGCAGCTGTTTTCAGAGCACATAAACGAAGAAGAACAAGCCGATCCACACCACGTCGACGAAGTGCCAATACCAGCTCGCCGCTTCGAAGCCGAACTGATGCTCGTTGTCGAAATGGCCCTTCATGATCCGCATCAACATCACGAACAGGATGATCGTGCCGATGGTCACGTGGGCGCCGTGAAAGCCGGTGAGCATGAAAAAGGTCGCGCCGTAGATGCCCGAACCAAGGGTCAGGCCCAGTTCCTTGTAGGCGTGGATGTATTCCTCGGCCTGGAAGCCAAGGAACGCGATGCCCAGCAGCACAGTGATCGCCAGCCACAGTTTCAGCGCGCCGCGATGGCCCTTCTTCAAGGCGTGGTGGGCGATGGTGATGGTCACGCTGGAGCTGACCAGCAGAATGGTGTTGATCAGCGGCAGGCCCCACGGGCTGATGACATCCTTGGGGGGCGGGAAGAGTTTCGGGTCCGGGTTGTTCAGCAGTGGCCAGACGTATTCGAAATTCGGCCAGAGCATCTCCGACAAACCCTTGCTGCCTTCGCCGGCCAGACCGGGCGCGGAAACCACGCGGATATAAAAAAGCGCGCCGAAAAAGGCGACAAAGAACATCACCTCGGAAAAGATGAACCAGCTCATGCCCCAGCGAAACGAGCGGTCCAGCTGCGGGCTGTAAAGGCCCGCGCGGCTTTCCTTGATCACCGCGCCGAACCAGCCGAAAAGCATGTACGCCAGCAACAGCCCGCCGACGAAAAAGATCAGCGGGCCGTGGGAATCCGGGCGCGCTGCCTTCAGATCGTTGAACCAGGTAGCCAGGCCGTACACGGTGACGAACATCCCGAGCGTGGCGATGATCGGCCATTTGCTCTGGGCGGGGACGTAATAGTGCTCATGAGTTGCCATTTATTGTTCTCCTTATCGGCCACGCTCAGCCGCCGGTATTAACAGCCACCGGTGGATGTCGGGCGGTGATATCGAACAGCGTGTAGGACAGCGTCAGGTGCTTCACTTCCTTGGGCATGTCGCGGTCAACGATGAAACGCACCGGCATCTCGATTTGTTCACCGGGCTGCAGCACCTGCTGGGTAAAGCAAAAGCATTCGGTCTTGTGAAAAAACGCCGCCGCGTTGCTCGGCGCGATGCTCGGCACCGCTTGCGCACTCATCGGCTTGTCGGTGGGGTTGCGCGCAATGAACACCATCTCGTTGACCGCACCGGGGTTGGCGGTCAGTTCGTCATGCTTGGGATAGAAATCCCATGGCATGTCGGCGGTGTTGGTCGAGAGAAACTGCACGCGCACCTGGCGCGAAGTGTCGACCACTTGCTCGCCCTCGTACTGCCCGCCGGTCTTGCCGTTGATGCCGAAGGCCTTGCACATCACGTCGTAGATCGGCACCAGGGCAAAACCGAAGACGAACATCGCCACCACCACCAATAACAGGCGGGTGACCAGTTTTTTCAGCGAGATCGAGTCAGCCATGGTGTTTGACCTCTGCCGAGAACCCTGTGGGAGCTGGCTTGCCAGCGATGGCGCCCCCGCGGTGTGTCAGGCAGGCAGCCATCGCTGGCAAGCCAGCTCCCACATAGATTTTCACAAGGCTGAAGGTGTTCATTTCACTTCCGGCGGCGTGGTAAAGGTGTGATACGGCGCCGGCGACGGCACGCTCCACTCCAGGCCTTCGGCGCCATCCCACGGTTTGGCCGGGGCCGGTGCGCCGCCACGAATGGTTTTGATGACGATGAACAGGAAGAAGATCTGCGTGGCGCCGAACATGAACGCGCCGATCGACGAGACCATGCTGAAGTCGGCAAATTGCAGGTTGTAGTCCGGAATCCGTCGCGGCATGCCTGCCAGCCCGACGAAGTGCATCGGGAAGAAAGTCAGGTTCATGCCGACGAACGAGAGCCAGAAATGCAGCTTGCCGAGAGTTTCGTCGTACATGTGCCCGGTCCATTTCGGCAGCCAGTAATAGGCCGAGGCGAAGATGCCGAAGATCGCCCCCGGCACCAGTACGTAGTGGAAGTGCGCAACGACGAAGTAGGTGTCCTGGTACTGGAAGTCCGCCGGAGCGATCGCCAGCATCAGCCCGGAGAAACCGCCGATGGAGAACAGAATCACGAACGCCACCGCGAACAGCATCGGCGTCTCGAAGGTCATCGAGCCCTGCCACATGGTGCTGGCCCAGTTGAACACCTTCACCCCCGTCGGTACGGCGATCAGCATGGTCGCGTACATGAAGAACAATTCGCCCACCAGCGGAATGCCGACCACAAACATGTGGTGCGCCCAGACGATGAACGACAGGAAGGCGATGCTCGCTGTGGCGTAAACCATCGAGGTGTAACCGAACAGCGGTTTGCGCGCGAAGGTCGGGATGATCTGGCTGACCGCGCCGAAGGCCGGCAGGATCATGATGTACACCTCGGGGTGGCCGAAGAACCAGAACACATGCTGGAACAGCACCGGGTCACCACCGCCGGCAGCGCTGAAGAAACTGGTACCGAAGTGGATGTCCATCAGCATCATCGTCACGCACCCGGCCAGCACCGGCATCACCGCGATCAGCAGGAATGCGGTGATCAGCCAGGTCCAGACGAACAGCGGCATTTTCATCAGGGTCATGCCGGGGGCGCGCAAGTTGAGAATGGTCGCGACCACGTTGATCGCGCCCATGATCGAGCTGATGCCCATCAGGTGAATGGCAAAAATGAAGAACGTCACGCTTTCCGGCGCATAGGTCGTCGACAGCGGCGCATAAAAGGTCCAGCCGAAATTCGGCCCGCCGCCCGGTGTGAACAGCGTCGAAACCAGCAGCAAAAACGCCGCCGGCAGCAGCCAGAAGCTGAAGTTGTTCATCCGTGGCAGGGCCATGTCCGGCGCGCCGACCATCAGCGGAATCATCCAGTTGGCGAGGCCGACGAACGCCGGCATCACCGCACCGAACACCATGACCAGACCGTGCATGGTGGTCATCTGGTTGAAGAATTCCGGCTGAACGATCTGCAAACCGGGCTGGAACAGCTCGGCGCGAATCACCATGGCGAACGAGCCGCCGAGCAGGAACATGCAGAACGCGAACCACAGGTACAGCGTGCCGATGTCCTTGTGGTTGGTGGTCAGCACCCAGCGCATCAGGCCTTTGGCGGGGCCGTGGGCGTGGTCGGCGTGACCGTGGTCATCGATGACAGCGCTCATGGCCGGTCTCCTTCAGGTGAGTGAACTGGGTTTGCCGGGGCACGCGGCCCCGAGCGATTGATGAAGTACGCAATAGACCGGCTCATTGGCTTTCCGCCTGTTTCAGCTCCAGCACTTCCTTGGGCGTGACCATGTCGCCCTTGTTGTTGCCCCAGGCGTTACGTTCATAGGTCACGACCGCAGCGATATCGACTTCCGACAGTTGCTTGCCGAACGCCGCCATGGCGGTACCGGGTTTGCCGTGGAAGACAATGCCCAGGTGATCCTTGATCGGTCCGGTGGCGATTTTCGAGCCCTTGAGCGCCGGGAACATCGGCGGCAGGCCCTGGCCTTCGGCCTGGTGACAAGCCACGCAAGTGGTGTGGTAGACCTTGTCGCCGCGCTCCTTGAGTTCGTCGAGGGTCCATTCCTTGCTGGTCAGTTCTTTGAGCTGCGCCGCTTCGGCCTTGCGCTCGGCGAGCCATTTTTCGTAGTCGGCCTGCTCCTTGACCTCGACCACGATCGGCATGAAGCCATGGTCCTTGCCGCACAACTCGGCGCACTGGCCACGGTACAGGCCGGGCTTGTCGATACGGGTCCAGGCTTCGTTGACGAAACCGGGGATCGCATCGCGCTTGACCGCGAACGCCGGCACCCACCATGAGTGAATAACGTCGGCGGAGGTGACGAGGAAGCGCACCTTGGCGCCGATCGGCAGCACCAATGGCTTGTCGACCTCGAGCAAGTAGTGCTCGCCTTTGGCTTCCTTGTTGTGGATCTGCTCGGCGGGGGTGGCCAGGTTGCTGAAGAACTCGACGTCCTGACCCAGATATTTGTAGTGCCACTTCCACTGATAACCGGTGACCTGGATATCGATATCCGGCTCACTGGTGTCGTACATCTTGATCAGTGTTGCGGTGGCGGGGACGGCCATGGCCACCAGAATCAGCAGCGGCACAATGGTCCACATGATTTCGACGCCGGTGCTTTCGTGGAATTTTGCGGCGACCTGTCCGGTGGAGCGGCGGTGCACCATCATCGACCAGAACATGGCGCCGAAGACGATGATCCCGATCACCACACAGATCCAGAAAATGGTCATGTGCAGGTCGAATACTGCGTGACTGATTTCAGTCGCTCCAGGCGCCATATTCACCGTCCAGGCCGCATTGGCCTGGCTGAATATCGACCACAACAGGAGGCCCATCCAGACATGTGGATGTCGCATCATTGCGGGTTCCCCTTATCGTTCTTGTTATCCCGCCGGCATACGCCTGCGGCAAGGGAGCGGCTGCATCAGACTACGAACTTGAATCGCCGGGCCTTGCTGCGGGTGCAGTCGGGCGTCATCAGCTAACTCCATTCATTGGCGAGTATAGACAGCGTCGGGAAATTGCAACCCGAGCACGTAAATCATCTGAAACAGCCTGCGCTTGCGTTCAAGGGCACGAATGGAGAAGGATGCAGACGAGTGGTGGCGAATGGATATAACGCAGCTGCATCAAGGATGAAATAATTATGACAAATGCGTCTTAGCGTTTTTCGTAAGCCAGCTAAGTTATGTCTTCCCTATTTCATTGCCTTGTTTCCTGGAGTTTTCATGAACACCGCCGCATTGCGCGAGCAGATCCAAAAAGCCCAACAACACGAAAAGGATACCGGCCTGCTGACCCGTCAGCTGGAAAGCAAGCTGCCTCACCTGCACCCGGCGATCCAGTTGCCGGAAGCCGACGCCAACGGCGTGCTGACGCGTTTTGTCGCCGCCTACATCGATGAAGTACCCGATCTGCTGGATGCAGCCAATGAAGTCGCCAGGGAAGCGGGAATCGAATCGCAGATCAAACCGGTGCTGAAAATCGCCGAGCAGTATTTCCTCCAGCCGCCGGCCATCATGGCCGGGCATGTCGGCCTGGACAGCCTGCTCGACGAAGCCTATCTGGCGCACCGATTTGTCGAAGAGGTCAACGACCTGTACATCAAGCATTTCGGCCAGCCATTGATCCCCCTGGACATGACGGTGGCCAATCTGATTGCTCACCAATTGATCGGTGAGGCATTTGCCAACCAACTGGACGAAGCGGTGCACCACGCCATCGACGAGATGCTCAACGACGAGAGTTTTGCCCTGGAGTCGGTAGAAGCCTACCGCGACAAACTCAGCAGCCCGGACACTGGCGCTGCGTGGAAACGCTGGCCGTGCATGAGCCGCCGTTTGGGTGTGGGATTGGAACTGGATCAGCCCGCTGCGTAATTCAGAGTTAGACCCAAATACCTGTGGGAGCTGGCTTGCCAGCGATGGCGGTGGATCAGTCAACATTGTCGGTGACTGATAGACCGCTATCGCTGGCAAGCCAGCTCCCACAGGGTTTGTTTCTGGACTGGGAGATTTAACCGGCTGCACCAATCCCGGTATTGGTCCGAACCCTGCCTTCAAGCCTGCGCTTCAATCCTCGCGACTCGATCAACAGCTTCGACCCTTTTGCCGCATTCGCCCGGCCCCATTCCTCGAGCAGTTCCAGACACGAGTGGTCGATATAACTCAGGTTATTCAGCGGCACATGCACGGTCGTGCCGTGGGGAATGGTGTTCAGCACCTGGGTCAGCGCCGGCACTTTGAGGAACGTCGCCGCGCCGATCAGGCGCAACTCCATCTCGCCGTCCTGTGGCAGATCGATCAGGCTGATTTTCAGGCGCGAGGCCTTGAATGCCAGCTTCAACAACGTCAGGCCGAAACCGATCAGCACGCCGGTCAACAAGTCGGTAAAGATGATCGCCAGCGCCGTCGCGGCGTAGGTGAACATCGGCATCCTTCCGTAGCGACCCAAGCGGCGAAATGCCTTGAGGTCGACCAGTTTGAACCCGGTGTACACCAGCACGCCGGCCAGACTGGCTACCGGAATGCTCTGCAGCACACTCGAGAGCAACAGCACGAACGCCAGCAGCCACAGGCCATGGAAAATCGTCGAGTAGCGCGTGGTCGCACCGGCCTGAACGTTGGCCGAACTGCGCACGATCACACCGGTCATCGGTAACGCACCGACCAGCCCGCAGAGCATGTTGCCGACACCTTGCGCCGACAGTTCACGGTCGAAATCCGAGCGCACGCCGCTGTGCATTCGGTCCACCGCGGCGGCGGACAACAGGGTTTCGGCGCTGGCGATGAACGCCACGGCGAACGCGGCAACCAGCAGCGTCGGGTCGGCCAGACTCATCAGATCGGCGGGCTTGAGCCAATCGATGGCTTCGGCCAGATTCGCCGGCACTTCCACACGCTTGACCTGCAAGGCCAGCAACAGACTCGCGGCCGTCGCCAGGCCTACACCCAGTAGCGCACCGGGAACGAAACGCAGCGAATGCGGGCGGAATTTTTCCCACAGCCACATCACCGCAATCGTCGCCAGCCCGAGCAACCCGGCCTGCCAGCCAAACGACGGCAAGGCCTGCGCCACCGCCGCCGGGAACGCCGTGAGGTTATCCAGCCCTGACGGTTGCGGCTTGGCATCGAGCATCACGTGCACCTGCGACAGCACAATCAGCACGCCAATTCCCGCCAGCATGCCGTAGACCACCGCTGGCGCCGTGACCCGGAACCAGCAACCGAGCTTCAGGCGCCCGGCGACCAGTTGCAGAAAACCGGCCAGCAACAGAATCGGCCCGAGCATCTCGATGCCGTGCTGGCGCACCAGTTCGAAGACCAACACCGCCAGCCCCGCCGCCGGCCCGCTGACCTGCAACGGCGACCCCGCCAACCAACCGACTACCAAGCCACCGATGATTCCGGTGATCAAACCTTTGGCCGGCGGTAACCCTGAGGCAATCGCAATACCCATGCACAGCGGCAGGGCGACCAGAAACACAACCACGGAAGCGAGCAGCTCCCGGGGCAACACCGCTTTCAATTGAGCCGCACGCATGGCGATTCTCCCGAAGTTTTCTTCAGGCATGGCGAGGCCGGGCCGCTGAATCAGCGGCCGGCGTCAAACCACACAGATGTTTAGGAAGAGTTAGAAGCGCGCTTTGGGCGTCGCGACCGGTATCGGATGGCTGCCATCAAGCGGCAGGAAACGACCCTGATCTGCGTCGTAAGCTTTGATTTCGCTGGTTTCGATGTTGTAGACCCAGCCATGGATGAACAAATGACCGTTCGCCATGCGCGAGGCTACCGAAGGATGGGTACGCAAGTGCTGCAGCTGGGCGATGACGTTTTCCTCGGTGAGGATCGGCATGCTTTCTTTTTCGTCGGTGCAGTTGCAGTTGTCATGCACCATGGTTTTCGCCACTTCGGCGTGGCGCAGCCAGGCTTTGACCGTCGGCATTTTTTCCAGGCTGTCCGGGTTGAGTACCGCACGCATGGCACCGCAATCGGAATGGCCGCAGATGATGATGTGCTGCACGCCAAGCGCCAGCACCGCATATTCGATCGCGGTGGAAACGCCGCCGTTCATCTGCCCGTAGGGTGGCACGACGTTGCCGACGTTACGGGTCACGAACAGATCGCCGGGCGAACTCTGGGTGATCAGCTCGGGAACGATGCGCGAGTCAGCGCAGGTGATGAACATCGCCTTGGGCGCCTGGGCCGTAGCGAGTTTCTTGAACAGTTCTTCCTGCTGGGGAAAAACGTCATGATGAAAGCGTAAAAAGCCATCAACGATCTGTCGCAGTGCTGCATCGGCGGATTCCGCTTCAGGGCTTTGCGCCGAGGCAGCCAACGACTGTTTATCCTTGTCACTCATGATTCATCCTCTTTGGCGGATTCAGGGGGTCTTCCCCCGGTATTCCGGTATGAAGCCAGTGGCTGTTTAAACCATCCGGGTCATCCCGACCCGTCAGTCACTCGATGAACAAGGTAGCTGCCGAAACTTAACTCAAACTGAATCAAACGCTCTAGAACGTGTGTTCCAGGTCACAAAAACGTGACCGGGAATTTCGGCAGAAGGATTCCAACCCACAACCCTGAGTCAATTGTCGCTAAATCAGCGACATCTGGCGACCCGGCGGACAGAAGGCTGTGCAATCGAGGTCGTAACCTTCGCGATGATTCAAACCAAGGCGTTTGATGGCCTTGGCAAAACGCTGCGCGAGCAGCTCGGCAAAAATGCCTTCGCCACGCATGCGCGCACCGAAACGGCTGTCGTAGAGCTCGCCGCCGCGGCTCTGGCGGATCAGGCTCAGGACATGGGCGGCGCGTTGCGGATAATGTGCGGCCAGCCATTCCTCGAACAGTGGCGCCACTTCCAGCGGCAGGCGCAGCATCATGTACGCTGCGCTTTGCGCGCCGGCAGCGTGGGCTTCGCTGAGCAGGCTTTCGATTTCGCTGTCATTGATCATCGGAATCATCGGCGAACAGAGCACGCCGACCGGAATCCCGGCCTCGCGCATCACCCGGATCGCGCGCAAACGTGCCTTCGGCGCGGCGGCACGGGGTTCAAGAATGCGTTTGAGTTCGTCATCCAGGGTGGTCAGGCTGATCATCACTTTCACCAGCCGTTGTTGCGCCAGTTCGGTGAGCAGATCCAGATCACGCAGGATCAGCGAACCTTTGGTGACGATGGTCACTGGATGCCGATAGCGCAGCAGCACTTCGAGGGTCTGCCGGGTAATTTTGTATTCGCGTTCGATCGGCTGATACGGATCGGTGTTGGAGCCCAGATTGATCGGCGCGCATTCATAGCCTTTCTTGCTCAATTGCTCTTCCAGCACTTGCGCGGCGTTGGTCTTGGCAATCAACCGGGTTTCGAAATCCAGCCCCGGCGACATGTCCCAATAGGCATGGCTGGGCCGCGCGTAGCAATAAATGCAGCCGTGCTCGCAGCCGCGATAGGGATTGATCGAACGGTCGAAGGGCAGGTCTGGTGAAGCGTTGCGGGTGATGATGGTTTTTGCGGTTTCGATCAGCACCTCGGTGTTCTGCGTTTCAGGCACTTCCTGATACCAGCCGTCATCCTCGGCCACCGAACGGTTAGGCGCGAAGCGGTTGTGCGGGTTGGTTGCGGTGCCGCGACCGCGAGGCGGTGGAGTGATCATGATGCTGCTCTCGGTCTGTATGGACATACAGTATCCGAGTGAGGGGTGTCTGATCCAGTACCGTTCAGCGATGAGTCCACTGCCCTTTCTTGATCCGCAAACAAGAGACAACCGGCGATACACATACTGGGTTGTTGTGCAAAGTTACCGCAGATAATCTTCAGCACTTAAGTGGACCCAAGATGGGTTACAAAAACAAAAAGGATTTAGTTCATGTCGTTTCTTAATCAACGTGGCGTTTTCATGCAAATGATGTTGCCCAATGCCTCCGAGCCCAACACCATTGTTTCCCTGCAACTGGCACGCAAGGAATTGGGCTGGGATGCCGAGCAGGAGCAGCCCACCGAGGCCTTGGTCGATTCGAGTTACGTGGTCGCAGTGTCCGCTGATCGTGGCAAGACCTTCACTATTCGCAGCAACAAAAATGATGTAGACGGCGACGGTGATATCGATAGCGATGACAAGGAAAAGTTGATTGCGCTGGCCAAGGCGTATGTGAGTATCGTCAATCCGTAAGTTGGATTTACGCTCACCGCTTTAAATAAAAACCCTGCATGAAAAGCTCATGCAGGGTTTTGTTTTATTGATGCTCGGTCACTTGACCAAGATCATTCGGCGACATGGTTTCCATGTCATTGCTGCGCAGGTTGGCGACGTCTTTGGCGCTCACCGGTGTGCCCTTGTTGCCCCAACTGCCACGAATGAAACTCACCACATCCGCGACTTCCTGATCCGACAGGCGCCAGGCGAAGCCGGGCATGGTGAAGGTCGATGGCGCAGTGTGCGTGGCCGGCAGCGTGCCGCCCTTGAGGACGATGTGGATCAACGAAGTCGGATCGTCCGTCTGCAACACCGGATTGCCCGCCAGCGCCGGGAACACGCGGGTGTAGCCGTGCCCGTCGGTGCGGTGGCACGCCGCGCAGTTGTCGATGTACACCGAAGCGCCACGCTGACTGTCGTCACCGTTCCACAGCGCTTTGGCGGCTTTTTCATCGTACTGATGTGGCTGATCCGAAGGGTCGCTGGCCGGCAGCGACTTCAGATAACGGGCGATGGCGGTCAGGTCGGCGTCGGTCATGTACTGCATGCTGTGCGTGACCACGTCGCTCATGCCGCCGAACACCGCGCTGCGATCACTGCGGCCGGTCTTGAGGAATTGCACCAGTTGCTCCTCGCTCCAGCTGCCGAGGCCGTCCTTGTTGTCGCCGCGCAGGCTCTTGGCAATCCAGCCTTCCAGCGGTGCACTGCCGGCGAGGAAGGTTTTGCCATCCGATGCGCTGAGGGATTTTTCCTGCATGGTCAGGGCGCGCGGCGTGTGGCAGGCGCCGCAGTGGCCGAGGCCTTCGACCAGATAAGCGCCGCGGTTGATTACCGCATCCTCACCCGTAGCCGTGAAGTCCTCGACCTTGGGCGCAAACAGCCAGCGCCAGCCCATCAGCGGCCAGCGCATGCTCAGCGGCCACGGGATGTCGCTGGCCTTGTTCTCCTGCGCGACCGGAGCCACGCCATGCATGAAATACGCGTACAGCGCTTGCATGTCGGCTTGGTTGACCCGGGCGTAGGATGGATACGGCATTGCCGGGTACAAGGTGCTGCCGTTTTTGGCCACGCCATGGCGCACGGCCTGGTCAAAGTCCTCGAAGCTGTAATCACCGATACCGGATTTGTCCGGGGTGATGTTGGTCGAGTAGATCGTGCCGATCGGGGTTTCCATCGGCAGGCCGCCGGCGAACGGCTTGCCGTTTTTCGCGGTGTGGCAAGCCACGCAATCACCGGCGCGGGCGAGGTATTCGCCTTGCTTGATCAGATTCTGATCTACTTCCGCTGCCTGAAGGGAGGCACTGCCGAGCAGCGCCAGGGTGGCGATAACGAGATTTTTCATGGTCATCGCTCCTTATGCCTGAACCAGCGGGCCGGGGTTTTTCAGGTACTGCTCACGGATCGCTTTTGCCGACCAGTAGGTCAGTGCTGCGACCAGCCCGGTCGGGTTGTAGCCCAGGCCTTGCGGGAACGCCGAGGCGCCGGGCACGAAGACGTTATGCACGTCCCAGCTCTGCAGGTAGCGGTTCAACGCGCTGGTCTTCGGATCGGTGCCCATGATCGCGCCACCGTTGAGGTGGGTGGTCTGATAAGACGCCGTGTTGAAGTGGTCGCCGACCTGTTTGCCGATCACAGCAATCGCTTTTGGCCCCATCGCTTGGGCGACCTTGCCCATTTTCTCGACCATGAAGCGGTTCATCTTGATGTCGTTTTCCTGCCAGTCGAAGGTCATCCGCAGCAGCGGCAGGCCGTAGGCATCGCGATAGACCGGGTCGAGATCGAGGTAGTTGCCGCGGTACGACTGATGCGCACCATGGGCGTCCATCGACACCTGATGGGTGTAGTAATCGGCGGTCGCACGTTTCCACGCGCTGCCCCACGCCGGAGTGCCGGGCGGGTTCGAGGTGCCGGCAATCGGGCGGCTGCCGGCCTGGTTGACCCACATCGGCGAGCCGCCGACGAAGCCGTGCGGGCCGTGGTCGAAGTTGTCGGCGTTGAAGTCATCCAGCGCCACGCCGTTGCCGCCGGCGCCGATGAAGTTGTTGGTGTGAGTATCCTTATCGAAGAACGCCTTGATGGTCGCCATGTTCTGGTAGGCGAAGTTGCGCCCGACCACGCCTTCGCCGCTGATCGGATCGTACGGTTTGCCAATGCCCGAGAGCAGCATCAGACGCACGTTGTGCAACTGGAACGCGCCGAGAATCACCAGATCCGCTGGCTGTTCGATCTCGCGGCCCTGGCCGTCGACGTAGGTCACGCCGGTGGCTTTGCTCTTGCTGCTGTCGAGGTTGACCCGCAGCACATGGGAGTTGGGCCGCAGTTCGAAATTCGGCAGCGGCTTGAGCGCCGGCAGAATGTTCACGTTCGGCGACGCCTTGGAATACATGTAGCAGACATAACCGCTGCAGAAACCGCAGAAATTGCACGGGCCCATCTGCGCGCCGTAGGGATTGGTGTACGGCCCCGACGTATTGGCTGAGGGCAGGTTGTAGGGTTTGTAACCGACCTCCGTCGCGGCTTTGCCGAACAGCTGAGCCGAAACCGTATTCTTCTGCGCTTCGAGCGGGAACGGGTTGGAGCGGTCCGGGGCGTAAGGGTTGCCGCCCTTGCCCTGACCGACCAGATGGCCTTTGACGGTCCAGGCCTGGCCGGAGGTGCCGAAGACCTTTTCGGCGAAATCGAAGAACGGCTCCAGCTCTTCATAGCTGACGCCGAAGTCCTGAATGGTCATGTCCTTGGGGATGAAGCTTTTGCCGTAGCGCTCTTCGTAATGGCTGCGCATGCGCAACTCGATCGGATCGACACGGAAGTGCACGCCCGACCAATGCAAACCGGCACCGCCGACGCCATTGCCCGGCAGGAACGCGCCCAACTGGCGGTTCGGCAGGGCGATGTCGTTGACGCTATGCCGAATGGTCACGGTCTCTTTGGAGATGTCCTGAAAGAGTTTCTTGCGCACGCTGTAGGTGAGTTCGTCGATCACCTGTGGATAGTTGCCGTCGGGGTAGGTGTCCTGCATCGGCCCGCGCTCCAGCGCCAGCACGTTGAGACCCGCTTCTGTCAGTTCCTTGGCCATGATCGCGCCGGTCCAGCCGAAACCGACGATCACCGCGTCGACCTTTTTCATTACCGTTGCCATGCTTACGCCCTCTCGCCGCGAATCGACACTGCCGGGAAGGGGTACTGCTCGTTGCGTTCTACCCAATCCATGAAATCGGCGCGGGCGCCGGGGAAACCGATCATGGTCCAGCCGACCATGCCTTTATTGCCACCGTGAATCGGGTCGCAGAAGAAGCCTTCCTTGGTGTTTTGCAGCAGCAGATTGAAGAAAATCTTCGCCGGAACCGCGTCGAACTGTGGTTTGCCGGCTTCAAGCTGCTTGAGCAAATCGTCTCGGGTAGCGCTGTCTTGCTCGGCAAATGTTTTACCGTTGAGGGCTTTTGCCCACTGATCAGTGGCGGCGATGCCCAGACGATAGATGTCCTTGGGCACCAGTTTGCTCTGCCAACCCATCTCCGGCGCGGCGTCGGCATTGAACGGGCCTTGCATGTACCACAGGGCACCGGCGGCGTACGGCGTGTTCATCTGACGATCGATGTATTCCGGCACGCCGGCTTCGAGCGCGCCCGGGCCTTGGGCATCGTTGGGGATCAATTGCGCGACGGCGGCATTGATGAACGCCCATTCCTCAGCGGTGAAATAGCTGGGCTGGTACTCGCCGGCCTTGGCACGAACTGGCTGGGTGGCAGGTTTGGCGGGCGCGGTTTCAGGCGCGGCGTTCAGCACGCTGCTGCCCAGACCGCTGCCGGCCAGGGTGACGACTGGGATCAGGGTCAGGGATTTGCGCAAAAACTCACGCCGCGGGTTGTCTCGATTTTCATCAGACATGGGGTACACCTCATCAGGCATTAGCATTGAGCCGATTCTGCGAAAGGCTTGGGATTTTGCGTCGCAACGACAGCGCCCTGGCCTGAAAAAGGCAGGGGTGCCTGCAACATCGTGTGACAAATGGTAGCAGGCTAAGCATCAGCATGAACCGGCTCGATGGAAAAAAGCCGCGGCCGCAATGAAATTTTTGTCATCAATGGCCGTTCACAATTCTTTAACAAGCGGCTCACAGGGCTTTGACCGTTCTATCGCGAAGCTGCGCCGTCTCTCACTGAAACATCCGAAACGGTCAATTCCAGCATGTCTCGAGTGCGCGTTTTCCCTGTGTTCTGCTCGGTGCTTTTTGCCTTGTTGCAGCTTACGTCCGCTCAGGCGGAGTCGCTATCGATGGCCCGTCCGGCTGAATGGGCGCAGCCGGTGGAGGTGCAATACAACCTGTTCCAGATGTCGCCGACCTTGTATCGCAGCGCTTTGCCCGACGGTGGTGCGCTGCCGCTTCTGAAAAATCTGAAGATCATCACGGTGATCAATTTTCTCCAGGACGATGATCGCAGCTGGCTAGCGGATCCTGCCATTGAGCAGGTGCGATTGCCCTACCGCACCAATCATGTCGACGACAGTGACGTGCTCAAGGCTTTGCGTGCCATCCAGGCGGCCGAAGCCAACGGCCCGGTGCTGATGCATTGCAAGCACGGTTCTGATCGCACCGGGCTGATGGCGGCCATGTATCGGGTCGTGGTGCAGGGGTGGAGCAAAGAGGACGCAATGAGCGAAATGACTCAGGGCGGTTTCGGCGACAGCACCCACTTCAAGGACGGCATTCGCTACATGATGCAGGCGGATGTAGACAAGTTGCGCAATGCGCTGGCCAACGGTGATTGCAGCACCAGTGCCTTCGCCACCTGCTCTATGAAAAGCTGGTTCAAATCGGCCCACGTCGAGTAGCCCGCGGTTCAATCCGGCTGTGCTGGAAAAAGTTCGGCAGGTATTGGATAACCGAGGAACGTCTCCATTGCGTCCGGCAGCGAAACCGAATCGCCAGAGAAGAATGCCTCGCGCAGATCCCGACCGGTCTGTGTGTTGAACACGCCTTCGCGTTCGACGCGCTTGAACGCTTCGGAGGCCAGCACACCTGACCATTTGTAGGCGTACACCGAGGCTTCGTAACCGGTCACCACGTAATCGAAACTGTTTGCAAACCGGCAATAGGTCGGCAGGTTCAGTTGCGGTATCTGCTGCAGCACCGCGTCGAAGCACTGTTGCACGTTGCGGCCATTGGCCTCGCTGCGGTGCAATTCAAGATCGAGCAATGACTCAAGCAACAGCATCGCGGTATCGCGGCTGGTGTGCGCCGCGATGGCGGTCAGCGCCGAGCTGATCCGCTCACGGCTCAACGGCACACGGTTCTGGTAATGCGCGGACAGCCACTCAAGAAGCTCACTCGACAGGCTCAACTGCTCGAACAGCTGCCCGGCGAATTCACCCGAGTCACGGCCCATTTGCGAGATTCCCGAAAGGTTAAAGTGAGGCGAGCGGGTCAGCACATGCTGCAGGCAATGCCCGAACTCATGAAACAGCACGCGCAAGTCCTTGTGCGACAGCAGGCCCTGATGCCCGCCGCTGATGGGCGGGAAATTGCAATGGAGGACAGCGATCGGCAGAGCCGGTCGACCTTCGGCATTGATACGGTGGTCGCGCACGGTGTGGGTCATGGCATAGTCGGGTGCGTCCGGGCGATGAAAGAGGTCCAGGTAGATAAAGCCGATGACTTGATCGTACTCGCTGATCTCCAACAGCCGCACCGCCTCGTGCCAATGGCTCAGGTCCTTGCGCTCGGTCAGTTTGACGCCGAATAGATGTTCGATGAACTGGCAGAAACGGCGCAGCGTTTCGTCGAGTTCAAAGTGCTGGCGAAGGCCTTTGAGTGCGCTCGCCGAATGTTGCTGGCGCCATTGTTCAGCGAAATAGTCAAAATCCCAGGCCTGCAGATCATCGACCCCCCGGGTCGCAGCAAATGCCTGCAAGTCCTGTGTGTCCCGCTCCAGCGCCGCGCGGTTGCGTGCGATCTGCTGCTTTAGAAATGCTTCGACCTGAGCCGGCGAGGCCGCCATCTGTTGCGAAAGGCGCAGATGGGCAAAGCTTTCGAAGCCTAGCAATCGAGCTTGTTCATGGCGCAGCGCGAGCAGTTTCTGCAAGACCGGACCGTTGTCGAACCGGTCGGCATGCGGCCCCTGATCCGAGGCCCGGGTGTTGAACGCGACGAAGTACGCCTCACGCAAACGGCGGTCGCTGGCGTTTTTCATCAGGTATTCATAAGTGTTGCGATCCAGCGTCAGCAGCCAGCCGGTTTTTCCGGCCTGACGCGCGTTGAGCAGCAACTGATCCGTGAAGTCGGCAGACAGGCCATCCAGCGTGGCAAACTCGTCGATCTGTCGGGTCCAGGCCGCGTTACTGCGCTCCAGATTGATCAGAAACAATTGCTGTTGAAAGTCGATGTCGACGGTGATCGCAGCCAGTCGCTCACGTTGTTCGGCGGGCAATTCGATGCCTGTCAGACGGAAGCCGGACAGGGTCCTGGCCAGCGATGCCTTGCGAAACGCATCGAAGCTGGCGGCGATCGGGCTCCGCTCCAGACCTTGATAGGTGCGGTAAAGCGCCAGATTGGCAAATTTCTGCGAGCGATAGCGCTTTGCAGCCAGGTTGCATCGCGCGCTTTGCGCTAGCCAATCGGCATCAGTGCCTTTGACCGTGTCGAGCACTTCTACGATGGCGATGGCTTCGGCGATCCGTGCGTCGGCTTCGTCGATGGCGATCACCAGATCATCCCAGTTCGGGTGGATGGTCTGCGTGGCAATCACCTCGGCGATGATCCGTTGGTTGTCAGCGACGATGGCCTCGAAGGCGGGCACCAGGTGTTCGGCTTGCAGCTCGGACCAGGCCGGCAGTTGCCAGCGTTGCAGCAGGGGGTTGGCAGGGGGCATCGCGTCTTCCTTGACCGTAGGCTGAAAAACCCAGCATACGGACAAGGCGCGAAGTTCAGGCGGTAAAGGAATACCACCTGGAAGTGGCGATTTTACTCGTCAGTCTTTTTCTTCAGTTTTGGATTAGGGAAAAACTGCACTGCCTGGACTTTCTTGTCCGCTGGCGGCTTGAGCGCACTGGTGTTGACTCGCGTGCCCAGTTCCTTGGGCACCGACAGCCCTTGCTCATTCAGCGTGTCCGAATAACCGCAGGCCACGCATTCGCGGTGCGGCACGCCGTCTTCGTTCCACATCATCAGTTTGTCTGGCTCGCTGCACGCCGGGCAAACCGCCCCGGCGATAAAGCGCTTTTTGGTAATCACAGGCCCCTCACTCATGCTGCCGCGTCCTCACTCAGGCCGCTGTGGCGCAACAGCGCGTCAATCGACGGCTCACGGCCACGGAAGTCGACGAACAGCACCATCGGTGCCTGCGAACCGCCACGGGCCAGAATCGCCTCGCGGAAAGCGCGACCGGTTTGCGCGTTGAGCACACCGTCTTCTTCGAATTTGGAGAAAGCATCCGCCGAAAGCACTTCAGCCCACTTGTAGCTGTAGTAACCGGCGGCATAACCGCCAGCGAAGATGTGCGCAAAGCTGTTGGGGAAGCGGTTATACGCCGGAGGGCGCATCACCGATACCTCGTCACGAACGCCTTCAAGCACCTGCGCCACGCTGCGGCCGTCACCGTGGGTGGCGTGCAGTTCGAAGTCGAACAGCGAGAATTCCAGCTGACGGACCATCATCAGGCCGGACTGGAAGTTTTTCGCCGCGAGCATTTTTTCCAGCAGATCCTGCGGCAGCGGCTCGCCGGTTTCGTAGTGACCGGAAATCAGTGCGAGGCCTTCCGGCTCCCAGCACCAGTTTTCCATGAACTGGCTCGGCAGCTCGACCGCATCCCACGCCACGCCGTTGATGCCCGATACGCCAGCATGATCGACGCGGGTCAGCAGGTGATGCAGGCCATGGCCGAACTCGTGGAACAGCGTGGTCACTTCATCGTGGGTCAGCAGCGCTGGCTTGCCGCTGTCGGCCGGGGTGAAGTTGCACACCAGGTTGGCCACCGGGCTTTGCAGTACACCGTCGACGGTGCGTCGGCGGTCGCGGGCGCCGTCCATCCACGCACCGCCACGCTTGTTGGCGCGGGCATAGAGGTCGAAGAAGAAGCGCCCGACGTGCTCGCCGTTTTCCTTGATTTCGAACAGGCGCACGTCCGGGTGCCAAGTGTCGAAGCCTTTCAGCTCGGCGATTTCGATGCCGTACAGACGCTGAACAATGGCGAACAGGCCGCTCAGCACTTTGTCGATCGGGAAGTAGGCGCGCAGGGTTTCCTGGGCGACGCTGTAACGCTGTTCGCGCAGTTTTTCGCCGTAGAAACCGCTGTCCCAGCTTTGCAGATCGGCGCAGCCTTGTTCGGCGGCGTAGGCCCGCAACTGTTGCAGATCCTGCTCGGCAAACGGCTTGCTGCGCTTGGCCAGATCACGCAGGAAGCTCAGCACCTGATCGCTGGATTCGGCCATCTTGGTCGCCAGACTCAGTTCGGCGAAGCTGGCAAAGCCCAATAGCTTGGCCAGTTCCTGGCGCAGGTCGAGGATCTGTTCCATCACCGGGCCGTTGTCGTTCTGGCCGGCGTTCGGGCCTTGATCCGAGGCGCGGGTGCAGTAGGCGGCGTAGACTTCTTCACGCAACGCACGGTCCTGCGCGTAGGTCATCACCGCGTAATAGCTCGGGAATTCGAGGGTGATCAGCCAGCCGTCGAGGCCTTTGGCTTGCGCGGCGGCCGCCATTTGCGCCTTGGCCGAATCGGTCAGGCCGGCGAGGGCGGCTTCGTCGGTGACATGCTTGGTCCAGGCCTGAGTGGCATCGAGCAGTTGATTGGAGAAACGGCTGCCCAGCTCGGACAGTTTGCTCTGCACTTCGGCGTAACGCTTCTGTTCGGCCTCCGGCAGGTCGATACCCGACAGACGGAAGTCACGCAGCGCCTGTTCGAGAATAGTCTTTTGCGCGACGTCAAAACCGGCGGCTTCCGGGCTGTTGGCCAGCGCTTCATAAGCCTGGAACAACTCGCGGTTCTGGCCCATTTCGGTGGAGTAGGCGCTCAAGGCCGGCAAGCACGACTCGTAGGCTTCACGCAGTTCGGCGCTGTTGCACACGGCATTGAGGTGGCTGACCGGGCTCCAGGCCGCGCCGAGACGATCATTGAGTTCGTCCATCGCCAATATCAGACCGGCCCACGTTGGGTTCTGCCCTTGGCTCTTGAGAATTTCGGCAATGGCCGCGCGGTTATCGGCCAGAATGGTTTCGATGGCCGGCAGGACGTGTTCGGCACGGATCGTGGAGAACGGTGGCAGGTCGTAGGACTGCAGCAGAGGGTTGTTCACGCTCACGGTTGGCACCTTGGCTGGAAGAAACATGCGCCCATCTTAATTACAATCGCCACTCACCGCAGCTATCGGCGACAGAGAGAGAACTAATCGTGGCCCTTCGCAAGTACCAGCAACACACCCCGCAGTTAGGCAAAGGCGCGTTTGTCGACGGATCCGCGGTGGTAATCGGCGACGTCGAAATCGGCGAAAACAGCTCCGTCTGGCCGCTGACCGTGATCCGTGGCGACATGCACCGCATCCGCATCGGCGCGCGCACCAGCGTGCAGGACGGCTGCGTGCTGCACATCACCCACGCCGGCCCGTTCAACCCCGATGGCTTCCCGTTGCTGATTGGCGACGATGTGACCATCGCTCATAAAGTCATGCTGCACGGCTGCACCGTCGGCAGCCGCGTGTTGATCGGCATGGGCAGCATTGTCATGGACGGCGCCGTGGTCGAGGACGATGTGATCATTGGCGCCGGCAGCCTGGTGCCGCCGGGCAAGCGCCTGCAAAGCGGCTTCCTGTACGTCGGCAGCCCGGTGAAACTGGTGCGCGCCCTTACCGACAAGGAAAACGCCTTCTTCACCTACAGCGCTGCCAATTATGTGAAGCTCAAGGATCTGCATCTGGCCGAAGGCTACGACACACTCTGAAGCGAAATCGCGACTGCCCAGGATTATCCATGCATTACCAGACCGTATTGTTCGACCTCGATGGCACCCTGACCGACCCGCGTGAGGGCATCACCCGTTCCATTCAGTTCGCCCTCGGCAAACTCGGCATCGACGAGCCGGATCTGACCAGACTCGAACACTTCATCGGTCCGCCGCTGTTGCAGGCGTTCATGCAGTTCTACGCATTCGACGAGGCCAAGGCGTGGCAGGCGGTGAATTTCTACCGCGAGCGCTTCAAAGTCACTGGCCTTTATGAGAATCGGGTGTTCGATGGCGTCACGCCGTTGCTGGAAACCTTGAGCGGTCAGGGGCGTCAGCTGTTTATCGCTACGTCGAAACCATGGGAATTCGCCCGCGAGATTGCTCGGCATTTTGATTTCGCGCGGCACTTCAAGGTGATTTACGGCAGCGAACTGGACGGCACGCGGACCAACAAGGTCGAGTTGATCGCACATTTGCTGCAGGAGGAAGGGCTGGACCCGGCTGATACGCTGATGATCGGCGACCGCAAGCACGACTTGATTGGCGCGCGCAGTAATGGCCTGGATGCGGCGGCGGTGGGGTATGGATTTGGCAGCTTTGAAGAGTTGAATGCCGAAGCGCCGGCTTATCACTTCGAGACGTTGGATGCGTTGCATCAGGCGTTTCTGCTGCGCTGATCAGATTGCTATCGCCAGCAGGCTGGCTCCCACAGGGGATTTGCGTCGTATACAAGACCAATGTGGGAGCCAGCCTGCTGGCGATGAGGCCTGTTCAGCCACTCGAGGACTGGGAGTCTGCCAATGCTTTGAGCGCCACCTTGCGCTCAGCCACCGGCAGCCTCTCACAGGAACTTGCGTCGTATACAAACCAAGGTGGGAGCCAGCCTGCTGGCGATGAGGCCTGTTCAGCCACTCAAAGACTGTGACTCGGCCAATGCTTTGAGCGCCACCTTGCGCTCATCAACCTGCAACTTCCCCAGCTTCTCAACCTCGGTATAAAACCTCAGCCAGTCCCCGCCGACCTGCCTGAATAACCCGGCAAACGCCGGCACCCATTGGTCATACAGCCCAAACGGCAACAATCGCGCATTGTTCAGCGGCGCGTTCACCCAGGCGTCATAACGCTTGTCCCCGGCCCATTCGCTGTCACGCAGCGCCCGATAATCGCGCCGAAAGCGCTCGAACTCCGCCGCTTTGCGCTCGCGCATCTGCTCGGCGGGCAATGGTTGTGCGTATAAGGTTTCCAGGCGTGAGCGAGTGTCGAGAACCAGGTTGATGAACTGGTCACGCTGTTTGAGCCGTGAGGCGTTATCGGCCGGCAACCCGCGAAACGCGCGCCATTGCCGGGTGCCCTCCTGCTCGACGAATGTGGCAAAGGACTCATTGAACTCGGTGTCGTCCGGCACATAACAGCGCTGATGCGCCAGCTCATGGAAGATCAGTGTCGCCAGACGCTCTTCGCCCCAACCCATCATCGTGTTGATAATCGGGTCGTTGAACCAGCCGAGGGTCGAATAGGCCTCGACGCCGCCAATTGACACGTCCATACGGTTCAAACGCTGGATCGCGGCTTCGCCCCGCGCCGCGCTCTGGCTGTAATAGCCGCGGTAGGCCACGCACCCGGCAATCGGGAAGCAATGATTTTGCGGGGTCAGGGAAAATTCGGCAGTGGCGAACACATTCCACACCACGTACGGCCGACCGATGTCGGCGTATAACCGGTAACTCTGGTTGTCCGGGAGGTGCAGATGCTCGCTGGCGAAGGTGCGAGCCTTTTGCGATTGCGCCAGGTGAGCGCGCAACGTCGCGTCTCGGCCTGGATCGTTGATCACTTTTTGTACCGGTTCGCGCGCGTGCAGTAGTTGCAACTGCCCACTGGCCAACTGACTGTAATAGCTGACGCTGGCACAACCGTTGAGCAACAAAAACAACACACCCGGAAACAAAATCGTAAAAACGCGATCAAGTAACCCAAGGCTTGGAAACGGCCTGATCACAATAAGAAATCCCTCGGAGAGTCTGCCCGCAAGACTATCCCGCCTTCAGGAGCACCGCTATGCGCAAGTTGATGCTGACAGGGGGCCTGCTGACGCTGGCCGGTTGTGCCGGATTCGGAATGCCCGACCCTGACCCCTCGCAAGCCTGGATCGATCTGGACGCCCGGCAACAGGACACGGCGCTGCAAGCGCTGCAGGTCGATACGCAAGCGGCCGTCGACAAGCGCTACTTCGAAGTACAGCCCGGCAGCCATGAGCTCAAGGTTCGTTATCAGTTCCCGGTCGAGGCTACCAATATCGGCCCTGGTGCTGAACCGCTCTGGCGCGATTGCCGGTTGAGCGTCAAATTCAAGGATTTCAACGCCGGCCAGCGTTATCAATTGCAGGCCGGCAGTATCGGCTTCCGGCCGTGGGCCAAACTCTATGACGAGCAGCGCAAAATGGTCGGCCAGGCCACGCCAGCGGGCTGCCAGAGCAGCTGATCGGCGCTATGCTGAATGTTCCGATCCGTGGACATTCATCATGCGCCAAGTGCTGTTGTTGCTAGCTGTCAGTCTGCTCGCCGGGTGCCAGACGCCGCTGCCCCCGGTTGATCCGCAAATGGCCTGGGTCGAGTTCTCGACGCCGAGCCCCGGCGGCAAGTTATTGATGGCCGAGCGTCTGGACAACCAACGTCTGAACGACGGGCGTTTCTTTCAGGTCACCCCCGGCAGCCATGAACTGCGCGTGCGCTTCGATTTCGAAGTATTCGGTGGCGGCGGCAGCCTGCTGACCGGCCCGGTCGAGCGCTTGTGCTATCTGACCATTCGTTACGAGCATTTCGAGGCGGGCCAGCGTTATCTACTGGAGGGGCGCTCGCTGGCCTTTACGCCAAGTGCGCGGTTATACAACGCGAAACGCGAAATCGTTGCCGAAGATCGCGAGTTCAACTGCATCATCTAGCGCTTCAGCTGTCGTTTTTCTGGTAGATGATTCTCTTCTGACCGTTCTCGCAAGAACCGACGATCATGGCTGAATCGTGCTGTTTCGCCTCCTCCTTGGTGATGATTTCCAAGGTGTACGACGGAATTGCCTTCGCCTGAATCTTGATTTCGATTTCCTTTCTGAGTTCTTCGCAGTTCTTGGGGGCTGCGATAGCGGAGGTGGCCAGTGCACTGCAAAGGATCGCCAAGCCAATACGTTTCATCGATGAAGCTCCTTGAGGCAGCGCGCACGGGCGTGCGCTGAAGCTGCTGTCAGTTATTCGACCACATTTCCACGGAGCGGGTTCTGACTTTGCTCACACCTTGTGCCAAGAGCCTGAGGTCCTGGTGATGCTGAGGTTGCTATCGCGAGCAGGCTCACTCCTACAAGGGATCACATTTATTCAGCTGGAATGCGATCAACTGTAGGAGTGAGCCTGCTCGCGATGGCGTCAGACCAGCCAATGCTGAATTAGCTGATCAGCGAAGCCTCAAGGGTAATTTTCGCATTCAGCACCTTGGACACCGGGCACCCTTCCTTGGCCTTGTTGCTCAATTCCTCAAACTGTTGCTGGGTCGCCCCGGGAATCTTCGCCTTGAGAATCAACTTTATAGCGGTGATTGCAAACCCGCCGTCGACCTGATCCAGCGTGACTTCAGCGTTGGTATCGATACTGTCGGCCTTCAGGCCCGCATCGCCCAGAATCATCGAAAACGCCATGGAGAAGCAGCCGGCATGCGCGGCGCCGATCAGTTCTTCCGGGTTGGTGCCCTTGCCGCCCTCGAAGCGCGCCTTGAAACCATAAGGCGCTTCCCGGAGTACGCCGGTTTCGGTGGAGATCGAGCCCAGACCGGTTTTCAGATCACCTTCCCAATGCGCCGATGCCTTTTTCACGATAGCCATGTCTGCCTCCTCAAATAGGGCGCGGAACGCCGCGCCGTCGTGGTTTTCACTAGCAAGGCTTCTGAGGATAGACGGCGGAACAAAGTTCAGCCTGGCTGAATCGTTGACTTTTTTAGTAGGAAATTTCGACGCCTCTATTGAAACTCGGGTATATGCCCTCATTGCATGAAACACGCTTATGGATCTGGCAGGTTTTCGTTCGCTAGAAAAACCTGCCTCCCCACTCGGAGATGCAGGTTTATGAAACAACTGTCCGACGTAAAATTTTCCACCCTTGATCTGGTACCGGTGCGCGAAAACGGCAGCCCGGCGCAATCGCTGCGCAATTCGCTGGACCTGGCGCAGCATGTCGAGAAACTCGGCTTCACGCGCTTCTGGGTGGCTGAACACCACAACATGGATGGCATTGCCAGTTCGGCGACGTCGGTGCTGCTCGGTTATCTGGCCGGCGGAACGTCTAGCATTCGTGTCGGTTCCGGCGGTGTCATGCTGCCCAACCATGCACCGCTGGTGATTGCCGAGCAGTTCGGCACGCTGGAGAGTCTGTATCCGGGGCGCATCGATCTTGGCCTGGGCCGCGCGCCCGGCTCCGATCAGATGACCGCACGCGCGTTGCGCCGTGAACGTTCTGGCAGTGCTGATGACTTCCCCGAAGACGTCGCCGAACTGGTGCGTTACCTCGGCCCGCGTACTCCGGAACAACGAGTGATCGCAATGCCGGGCACCGGCACCAACGTGCCGATCTGGCTGCTCGGCTCCAGTCTGTTCAGCGCGCAACTGGCCGGTGAGCGCGGTTTGCCTTACGCCTTCGCCTCGCATTTCGCGCCGCGCTTCATGCACGAGGCGATCCGCGTCTATCGCAATCACTTCAAGCCGTCGGCGGTGCTCGACAAGCCGTACGTGATGCTCGGCGTGCCACTGGTTGCGGCAGACACCGACGGGCAGGCGGATTATCTGGCCACATCGGTGTATCAGCGCATTCTCGCGCTGATGCGTGGGCAGAGCCTGGTGCAGCGTCCGCCGGTGAAAAGCATGGATGGCCTGTGGTTGCCCCATGAGCGCGAAGCAGTGGGCGATTTCCTGGGCCTGGCGATGGTTGGTGGCCCAGAGAAGATCCGCGCCAAGCTGCAGGTGCTGATTGAGCAGACCCAGGCGGATGAGCTGATTTTCACCTGCGACTTGTATGAACATGCCGATCGTCTGCATTCCTACGAATTGCTGGCGCAGGTCATGAAAGGCTGAAAAACGCCCTCACCCTAACCCTCTCCCTGTATGTACCGGACACATGGTAGACACATGTTCGGAGACATGGTGGACACTTTTAAATAGACACATTGCTCATCGCGAAGGAGATGGCCT